>DATCAX010000332.1:0-2491 GCA_036512375.1 Candidatus Angelobacter sp.
GCCCACACCTCGCGCTGCCAGGGTCTTGATGGGGCCGGCGGAGATGGCATTCACGCGAATCTTTTTCTCACCCACGCTGTTGGCCAGGTAGCGCACTGTAGCTTCCAGCGCGGCTTTGGCCACGCCCATCACGTTATATCCGGGTACAACTTTTTCCGCGCCAAAATAGGTCAGTGTGATCACGCTGCCGCCATTGGACATCAGCGGCGCGGCCGCCCGGGTCACCGCGATCAATGAGTAAACACTCACGTCATGCGCGATGCGGAAGCCCTCGCGCGACGTATTCAGGAAATCGCCCTTCAGTTCCTCTGCGGGCGCATACGCCACTGAATGTACTACTGCATCCAGTTGGCCGAAGTGTTGTTTGAGCTGCGCATAAAAAGCGTCGATCTCGGTGTCGCTGGAGACGTCACACTGAAACGCCTGTGCCTCTGGAAGCGTCGTGATCAGGTCATGCGCTTCTGCCTTCATTCGTTCGTTCTGGTAAGTAATGGCAAGCCTGGCCCCGGCATCGCTCAAGCGCTGGGCGATTGCCCAGGCGATGCTGCGTTTGTTGGCCACGCCAAAGATGACTGCGTTCTTTCCCTGCATGCTCAGCATAACGTCGACCTCAACCCGTGTGAAACCGCTCAGGATAACAGGAACCGTGAAAGAAAGGGAGTGACCAGGGAAATCCCCAGTGGTTGCAAAGGGTTACAACAAATCATCCAATTCGGGGCTTTACAAAAAATTTATGGACATTTAGAGTTTCCAGTTCTAGCATGTTGTGAAAATTCTTTAAAGAAATTGTCGGCATCCGGACCAGACAATCTAAACTAATAAAGATCGCTCGTGAATGCGCCTGGCAGGAGGCCACCTCTATGGGCTTATCGAGACGTGAATTCTTCAAAGTAGGAACCGGCAGCGCCGCTGCGCTTCTCTTAGGGTTTGACGCCCGCCCGGTCCTGGCTCAAGCGAAAGAACTTAAGATTGCCCGCACCACTGAGACAAGGTCTACGTGCCCTTACTGCTCAGTGAGCTGTGGCGTAATTATTCACACGCTTGGCGATAAGGCCAAGAACGTGACCGCGCAGGTGGTCCACGTTGAAGGCGACCCCGACCATCCCATTAACCGCGGTACGTTGTGCCCCAAGGGAGCGTCGCTCTTCCAGGAAATCAAGAATGACCGCCGACTTCTGAAGCCGCAGGTGCGGCGTCCTGGTTCCACCCAGTGGGAAGACATCCCCTGGGACAAGGCGTATGACGAGATTGCCCACCATATCAAAAAGACGCGCGATGAAGGCTTTATTGAGACTGATGCCAACGGCAAGACAGTAAACCGTTGTGAAAACATTGCCTGGAATGGCGGCTGCACTGATACCAACGAATTTAACTATCTGGTCGTGAAGACCATGCGCAGCCTGGGGGTCTGCTACCTGGAAAACCAGGCCCGTGTTTGACACGGCCCCACGGTCTCAAGTTTGGGACCAACGTTCGGACGCGGTGCAATGACCAATGGCTGGGTAGACATCAAGAATACCGACGTGATGCTGATCATGGGCGGGAACCCGGCGGAAAATCATCCTTGCGGTTTCAAATGGGTCGTAGAAGCTAGAAAGGTGCGCAATGCCAAGCTGGTGGTGGTGGATCCACGCTTCCAGCGCACGGCGTCACAGGCTGACATTTTCTGCCAGATTCGCACCGGCTCAGACATTGCTTTCCTCGGCGGATTGATCAACTACGCGCTGCAGAATAACCGCTACCCCAAAGAATATGTAGTCAATTACACCAACGCCCCTTTAATCGTGAAGAAGGGATTCAAGCTCCCTGAAGACGGTTTCTTCTCCGGCTTTGACGCAGCCGGCGCCAAGTATGACGTTACTTCGTGGAATTACGAAGAGGGTGGAAACGTGACCGGCACGGCCGCAGCGGCAATCGCCGCCGGCGATGGTCCGGCCACGCCTGAATCCGCAACCCAGGCCGGCCCAGGTAATCCCGCGGCAAAAGCTACTGGGCAGGGCTACGGCGCGCAAGGTCCTTCCGGCGCGAAGGGCACTACCGGTGCCCCGGCAGCGCCGACATTTCCCGCTACCACAGAATACGATCTCTCACTCGAGCATCCGCGCTGCGTTTTCCAGTTGATGAAGAAGCATTTCTCGCGCTACACGCCAGAAATGGTTTCCAGCATCACTGGAATCCCGGTGGACAAGCTCAACAATGCCTGGGACATGTACACCTCCATCCGCAAAGATGGAGACACAAAGAAGGTCGGCACCATTATTTACTCGGTAGGCTGGACGCAGCATAGCTTCGGGTCGCAGATCATCCGCACCGCTGCCATGGCGCAGCTGCTTCTGGGCAACGTGGGACGCGCTGGCGGCGGCGTGAACGCCCTCCGCGGACACTCTAACATTCAGGGCGCAACCGATCTGGCGGGCGTGTTCGATATTCTTCCAGGCTATCTCAAGATGCCCACCCCGGTAGACACAGACTTTGCCACCTACATCAAGCG
>DATCAX010000333.1:0-7466 GCA_036512375.1 Candidatus Angelobacter sp.
TTTTCCCGGACTGCGCAGGAAAGAGTACAGAAGATCGAATTCCGCCCCGGTAAGAGGGACGGGTTTGCCATTGCAGGTGACGCTGCGCGAATCGGGGTGCAGATCAACGCCGGCCAGATGCACCGGCTGGGAGGCAGTGGACGTTCCGCCAGTAGCAGAGCGGCGCAGGATTGCTCGCAAGCGCGCGACCAGTTCGCGGGGATTGAAAGGCTTGGGCAGATAGTCGTCCGCGCCCAGTTCCAGCCCCAGAATGCGGTCCAGTTCGCTGCCGCGTGCCGTCAACATCAGAACAGGCACGGAGCTTTTTTGGCGCAGTTGTTTGAGCACGTCCAGCCCGCTCATGCCCGGAAGCATTACGTCCAGGATCACGGCCGAATAATGGGTGGCCAGCGCTTTTTCCAGGCCACCGGGGCCGTCATGCGCGGCGTGCAGCTCGAATTGTTCGCTCTGGAGATACTCCTCCAGGAGTTTGCTTAACTCTGTGTCGTCATCAATGAGCAGGACTGAGACCATAAGTTCTCACCTTAAACCCTATAGATATCGATGCAGGGTTAAGAATCGTGAAGGAATCATACTACGCGAATTAACAACTCATAACTTTGTTTCTCTTCGATCCGGGTTCACACTAGTGGCAGCCATTGCGGGGATTCTCGGAGCGCATTGCAGTGCCGGGGTGATGTAGCTGCCACTCAAATTGCACAAGGAGTTGGTTCATGCACAAGAAATCTATCATTCTCGCCGCTATTTTCATGGCCCTGGCAGCCGGCCTGGCGACATCGGCTTTTGCGCAACATTCCGGCATGGGGTTTGGCCGTCACAACGGCTTTATGCTCAAACATATGGCCAAACAGTTAAACCTGACTGCGGCCCAGAAAACCCAGATCAAAGGGATCATGGCTGATGAAAAAACCAAAATCATGCCTATGATGCAGCAGCTCCGCCAGAACGAACAGGCGGAGAACACAAACGTAAACGGAAGTTTTGACGAGAACCAGGCCCGCGCCTTCGCCGGCAAGCAAGCTCAGCTTATGACTGACTTGATTGTGGAGAAGGAACGCACAAGGTCGCAAGTCTATGCCCTGCTTACTCCAGAGCAGCGGCAGAAGGCGCTTCAACTTATGCAGGAACGCCAGCAACATCGGCAGGAACGCATGAAGAAGCACGCAGAGCAAAAGCAGCAAACAACAAAGTAGGATCTCTCCTTCTCCTCCCTCCAGAGGTTTCGGGCGGCAGCGATGCCGCCCCTTTTTTTGCGCGCGACTCTGGGCTTCGTTTCAGCGTCTTGCCCGGTTGTGAGCGCTGCTTCACCGCTTGTGTTAAAAAAGAGTCCCTTTCCCAGGCGCTACAATCGGATACCTGATGGAATTCGACTTAGATTCCGAGGCTAGGCGCCGGCTTGGTTACAAGCTGATCGATCGCATTGACGAATACTTCTCCAATCTGTCACAGCGCCCGGTACAGCTCTCTGAGGAACAGCGCACATTTGCCGACCTGGGCAACGCGCTTCCCGAACTTGGGGAGGATGCGGCCAGGGTGCTGGACAAGCTTTGTTCGGAAATGGTGGTCCAGGGCTTCCATGTGCCCAGCGCGAACTATTTTGGGCTGATGAACCCCACGCCAACATACATGGCAGTGCTGGCGGAGGCGCTGGTGGCGGCGCTGAATCCACAACTCGCCAGCCTGGCACGTTCGCAACTAGCCGCACGGATCGAGCGCGAGACCGTACGTTGGATCGGCGAGCGCGTGCGTTGGGACAAACCATTCGACGGCACCTTCACCAGCGGCGGCAATGAAGCCAACTTCAGCGCGATTGCCATGGCGCTGGCGATGCGTTTTCCGGAATCAGTGGAAGAGGGGCTGGCGTCTTGTGGAGCGAAGCCTGTGTTTTACACGTCGGACGAGGCCCACCATTCTCTCGACAAGTCCGCAGGCCTGTTGGGGTTGGGACGCAAGTCACTGCGCCGCATTCCGGTGAACGCCGCCGCTCAGATGGACACCGGGCAACTGGAAGCGCAGATCACACAAGACAAAGTCACGGGGTTTGTGCCTTTCTGCGTGGTGGCCACAGCTGGCACCACAAATTCAGGGGCAATCGACGATCTGGTCAGAATTGCGGAAATTTGTAAACGGCACGACCTATGGTTCCACATCGACGGAGCTTACGGAGCGGCAGCCATTTTTTCTGACCAGCACCGCGAACTGGTGCGCGGCATTGAACTCGCCGATTCGGTGACGATCGATCCCCATAAATGGCTGGCAATGCCGTTTGCCGCTGGCGTGGTGCTCACGTCGCATCCAGAAGCGCTGCAACAGGCATTTGCCACCAGCACGCCGTACATGCCAAGGAAGACTGGCGCAGCGGCGATGCTTGATAACTTCCAGGTAAGCACACAGTGGTCCAGACGGATGAATTCGCTGAAGCTGTGGCTGACTTTGCAGGTGCACGGACGCCAGGCCTATGAGGAGCTGATCGATCGGCAACTGAAGCTGGCTGTGTTCTTTGCCAACTGGGTGCGGAACTCAGACTGGTTTGAACTGGCCGCGCCTCAGGTGCTTCCCATCGTGAATTTTCGGGTGAAGATGCCGGGAGCAAGCGTGGAAGAGTATCGCGTTGCCCATGATGCGATCGTTCACGAAGTCACACGGACCGGCCGGCGCTGGATCTCAACCACATTGGTCAACGGTCAGTCAGTGATTCGAATGATGGTGATCAGTTATCTCACCGGGCATCGACACCTGGAAGACCTGATGGCTGCCGTCACTGAAGCGGCAAAGAAGACATCGGGCTCGGCTGTCCTGCGTCCGGCCAACAAGCCTTGAGCTTAAGGCTGAACGCCTGGTTGCGGCTCTTCCTGTAAAAACAGGCAAACGCCGTCCCAGCTTTGTGGAATTGACGCTGCAACCTCAACCGGGTCATCGGCGTGCGGCCGCGTTTCCTCACGTGGCGTCGAATGGTTGCGATGATGGCTGCCAGCGTTGGTTTCATCAATGAAGTCATTCAGCTTTTTGGGATCAACTTTTACCTGAAGGACAACAGCTTCATTCGACTCAAGATTTACCACCAACACCTTTAAATCTTTGCCCAGATCCTGCGCATAAATGTAAGTACGCTCGCCGGTGTGACGATCCCATCTTTGGACCAAGGGCTGCCAGCCGGAATCCATGGCCGCGCGAACTGTTTCGTCGAACCGAGTATCTGAAGCGGCATTGACGAACGGCTGGTTCTCAAAGATGGCGCCTTTCAAACTCTTTACGCCGGCAATGTGCCAGAACTTCACGGTAAATCCGGCAAGGCCCATGACCAACCGATGCTGGCGATGAACGTGGTAATTCGCCTCAATGTGATGAACGATCTTGCCAAAGTCGTCTCTGGCGAAGGCATTTTGCGAGGGAGCAAGCAGCGCGGCCATGGTGATGAGAACCAGAGGGAGAGTGCGGCTATTCTTCGTCATGGCTGACCTCCTTCTTCGGCTTGTTCTTGCCGGATGATTTTTCGCCCGGAGCCAGATGGCGCTCCAGGGATGCGATTTTATCCATGGGCACCTCGCCCACAAGATTGACAACCGTAAACTCGTGAGCTTCAGCCACCAGGATCACGACGCCGCCAACTTTGTCGCCGCTTTTCAGGATATAAACCTCGTCATATTCATTGTGGCGTTTATCCATGCTCTGTACGATCTTGCTCCAGCGCGGCGAGGTCAGCTGCGAGCGGACGGCGTCCACATCCGCCTTGCTGTACTGGCTGGCTTCATCAAACTCAAAGCTTTTGATGTAAATGCCCTTGAGGTTCTTGATGATGGATTGAAGCTGGGCCACGTCCTGATCCTGGGGATCGACTTTCTGTATGAGGTTTACGGCAAACTGAAGCAGAGAACCGTCCAGCGTCACATCGGTGACGTGCGCGGCCTTTTCGCTTAGCTTGTCCAGGTTGGCCAGTTGCAGCTTCGCGTCCTGCGCGTAGCCGCGCATGACAGAGCAGCACAGGGCTGCCACGACCAGAATTCGGGTTAAATTGCGCGTTGCAAGGTTCATAGACGTTGTCTCCTGATCTTGTCGTTCGGTTCGGTCTGAAGCTGCGCGTGCTGGAGGACATGGTTCAATTTGGCGCGGGCAATCTCCAGAGCCATAATGGCCTGGTCTCTTGCACGCTCCGCTTCTTGCTGAAGCTGCTGTTGTCTGGCCCGGGCAATTCTCATCTCTTCGCCATGGCGATACTCAGAGTACTGATAACCGCCAATGCCGCACGCCAGCAACAAGAGAGCCACCACGGCCATGGCCCACACCGGACGATGCGTTAACCAGCCCAGATAGGATCCATTGCTCTTCTTTTCGGGCCTGGCCAGCACAGGCTTGCTTTCGGCCTGGGACTGGTTCACCCGCGCCTGGTTTACCCGCATTAATGTCCGCTGGGTAAAACCTTCTCCGGGATCTTTGCGCTTCAGCGCCTCGCGAATATCGTCTTCAGAGAAATGCATATCGAACCTCTCGAATCTTGCGCGTCAGCCCCTTGCGCAGGTCGGTCAGCGAACGATGCAAAGTGCTCTTCACCGTGTTCACCGGCATTTCCAGCACTTCCGCAATCTCAGCCGGGCCCAACCCTTCTTGAAACCTCATGATCACCACCAGGCGCTGCCTTTCCGGCAACGTCGCCAGGCTCTGCTGCAACCGCTCCAGCAGCATAGGATCGGCGTGCGTAGAGGCGGCAGTCGGCTCCGGCCCTTCTTCCAACGCCATCTCACGGCGGCGATGTTTCTTGCGTCCCTGGTCAATGCAGCGATTGGACGTTACACGCCGCAACCAGTACGTGAGGTGCGCCGGCGACTGTATGCGATCGATGCTCTGGAACAGTTCCAGAAACACTTCCTGCGCCAGATCTTCCGCGAGAGAGCGGTCCTGCAAAAAATGATACGCAATGCTGAAGACCATTCCCTGGTGCTCGCGTACCAGGTCGGCAAAGGCCAGGGCGTCACCGGTGAGTGCCCGGTTCAGCGCCAGTTTGAGCCGGTCATCGTCAAATGCCGCCGTTTGCTCCAAGTACCCTCTCTTGAACAGTTATACGTACCGTGGGCAGATTCGGGTGCAAGATTCTTGTTAAGCTAGAAGATTCAGGAGGTTGAACGATGGCCGATGCCAGATTCTTTGAGGCGGATTACCTTGACGAGGTGCGCCGCAGCTTTCGCGGTTACAAACGGCTGGCGGATGGCGGCCTCATCCAGCTCACCGACCGCGACTTCTTCAAGGCTCCGGGCACCGAGTCGAACTGCGTGGCCCAGATCGTAAAACACGTCGCCGGCAACCTTCGCTCGCGCTGGCTGGATTTCCTGACGGCTGACGGTGAGAAGCCAGACCGTAATCGTGACCAGGAGTTTGTTCTGACTGAGGCTGACACGCGGCCGGACCTGATGCGCCGCTGGGAAGAGAGCTTTAAGATTGTGTTCGACAACATTGCATCGCTCAGGCCCGGAGATTTTGTCCGAAGAGTAACAATTCGCGGCGAGCCGCATACCATCCTGCAGGCGATCACCCGCAGCATGATGCACACGGCTTATCACGTTGGGCAAATTCTTTACGTAGGCAAGCACCTGCGCGGATCGGAATGGACGGTACTGAGCATTCCCAAAGGCAAGTCAGAGGAGTTCAACACGATGAAGCCGGAAGACCGGAGAGTGAAGTTGCCGAACAGGCCCTGAGTGTCACCCGATTTGATTTTCAAGGAACCAGCGGCGCCAGCAAGTTTTCAGTAATTTTAGCGCTTTGTCTGGTCAGCTCGATTAACGGTTTGTGAATAGGCTCCAGCGTTCCATCCGGATAATAAACTACTCCCCCGCCGGCCGAGATCCCGATCGCCCGCGCATCGGATGGTGAGAGGTTCACCAGGGCTCTCAAATCCCACCAGTCATTCTTTTCGTCGTGGGCACTGACATAGAATGGGGCAAAACAAAACATATCAATTTGCTTCGGCTGGGCTGAATTGCTCAAGCATCCCATGCCAAGCTGGATTGCCCCTGCTGACACTCCGATCAAGATGGCGCCATCCAGGCGACTGCGCGGAACTGCCTCATTGAGGCCATTCTGCTCAAACACCTGCCAGCCTTTCTCTACATCGCCACCTGCAAGCACGATCACGTCAGCATCTTCCATGAACAAAAGATCTTCCCTAGACGGCTGCGATGGGACCATCCGGCAGTTGAAGATTTCCATCGCCTCCATTGCAGCAACGAACAGACCGTAGAATTCCGGCTGATCACCGTTGGACGCTCCAACGTAGGCCGCCCTGGGCTTGCCGGAATCGATATCCGCACGAACCCTGTCAGCGAGTGATGCGCTGCCACTCTTCACAAAAAACAACTGGCTGTCTGCCAGCAGGTACAGCGGCTTGATGACCATGTGTTTCTCCAAACACGTGCGTCTGAGCGGGAGAGAAGCGTTCGCGCCTCTCGACACGATAATTGGCGAACACTTCGGCCCCGCGCTGGCGAGCCCTTGACTACGCGTCAAAAACGCGATTATATCTAAGCCGCAACTTACGCGCGGACCTCATATTGCCAAGCGACGCTAAACTCGTCCGCGGACTCTCACTCTCCGACTCCATCCTCTTGCTGGCGGGCGGCATCATTGGCTCAGGCATTTTTCTTACAGCCAAGGACGTGGCCATCAACACGCGACATCCCTGGCTTTTTCTTACGGTCTGGGTTGTCGGGATGGGGATGGCGCTGCTGGCGTGCTTCGCGTTCGCCGAACTTGGAGCCATGTTCCCCCACGCCGGCGGACAATATGTTTACATGCGCGAGGCCTATGGCGACACCGCCGGTTTCCTCTACGGCTGGATGTATTTCACCGTAAGCGCCACCGGGACGGTGGCGGCGCTAGGTGTCGGCTTCGCGACATACCTGGGCCAGACCTTCCCAACGTTCGAACTGCAAAGAGCCGTATTGACATTTCACCAGTTTCACATCAGCTACCGCCATGCGGTGGTGGCACTTGGTCCATTTGAGATAACGCGCGGGCACCTGATCGCCCTGGCAGCGATTATGCTGCAAACGCTGATCAATATTTTTGGCGTGAAGAAAGGCGCAGTGTTGCAGAACATCGCGACGTGGGCAAAGTTTGGGGCAATTGCTATTTTCGTAGTGGGCGGATTGCTTTGGGGACGCGGATCGTGGGACCACTTTCGCCATTCGCTTCTTCCTGCCGGCAATGAGCATGTCTCAATCGTTACCGGCATCGGCATCGCGCTCATAGCGGTTTTCTGGGCCTACGATGGCTGGGTTTACGTCACTTTTGTTGGCGGCGAGGTCAAGGATCCACAACGCAACGTGCCGCGCGCGCTGATATGGGGCTTGCTGCTGGTTGGTGTGATCTACATTTCCATTAATGCCGTTTATGTCTATGCGCTGCCCATGAATGCGATTGCCGCGCAGGAAGCCGTAGCGCAGACAGCAGCGGTATCAATGTTTTCCGGCAGG
>DATCAX010000334.1:0-6055 GCA_036512375.1 Candidatus Angelobacter sp.
GCGGCTGGGACAGAATGGGCTGTTTTCTTTCTATGCTGCCCCGGTCGGCGATCCCGCGATGGGCCCAAGTGCATACCCGCATCGGGCTTCGGCTTCGGAAGATCCGGTGGCAGCACTCGGCCATCACCTTCAGGATTCAACGCACATCGCGAATGACGTCGTGACCGGCGGCTTGGCATACAAGAAAGCCCGCATTGAGTTCTCAGGATTTCACGGCCGTGAGCCAGACGAATTTCGCTGGGATATAGATTCAGGCGCGATTGACTCCTGGTCAACCCGCCTCACGGTGCAGCCCGGGCAGAACTGGAGCGCGCAATATTCTTTTGCCCATCTCACCAGCCCGGAACAACTTCACGCCACGGAAGACATTCAACGCATGACCACATCGGTCAGCTACAACCGCACGTTGGCGAAAGGCGGTTGGGCCTCCACGCTGTTGTGGGGACGCAATCGAGTGTTGCAGAGCGGGCAGATATCCAACGGCTACCTGGCGGAATCTACATTGCGATTTGCTCAGCACAATCATGTATGGACAAGAATTGAAAGCGCGGATCGAACAAATGAGTTGCTGCTGGGCAAACAGGCTGAACCCGCGAACTTCGACGAGCAATTCCTGGCCCGTATACAGGCTTACACCGCCGGCTACGATCACGACTTTCCGCTCATTCCGTGGCTCTCAACCGCGCTAGGCGGCCAGGTGACGTTCTATGGCAAACCTGATTTTCTTACGCCGATTTACGGACAACATCCAGTGGGAGCTATATTGTTTATACGGGTGCGCCCCACAGGCAACGCGCACTCTCATTGAGGACCTGATCATGAAAACATCACGCCGTAATTTTCTTATTGGAACATCCGCCGTAGCAAGCTCCACGCTGATCGTGCCGTTCTCCGCACTGGCCGCGCAAAAAGCTCCGAAGAAAGCCGCAACGAAAAAGGAAGAAGCGGAAGAAGACGTTTCCACCAACGAAGACCTCATGCGTGAGCATGGCGTACTGAACCGCGTTCTGCTGATCTATGACGAAGCCATCCGCCGCATCCAGGCCAATGAAAAGTTTGACCCGGCTGTGCTGACGAAGTCCGCCGGCATCATCAAAACTTTTATTGAGGATTACCACGAGAAGCTCGAAGAAGATCACATCTTCCCGCGCTTCGAGCAGGCCGGCAAACTCATTGAGTTAACCGTAAACCTGCGCGCACAGCATGCCATGGGAAGGCGCGTCACGGAGAGAATTGTCGCTACAGCGTCGAGCGGAGACACGGAAACGCTTCGCACCTTATTGGCATCGTTTAATCGTATGTATCGGCCTCATGAAGCCCGAGAAGATACCGTGCTGTTCCCGGCTTTGCACAAGGTCGTGAGCAAGCATGAGTATGACTCCATGGGTGAAGAGTTTGAGCGCATTGAGCGCAAGACCTTTGGCGGCGACGGCTTTGACATGGCTGTGGACCAGGTGACCGCACTGGAAAAGCAATTCGGCATTTATGACATCGCGCAGTTCACGCCGTCTCTTCCTCCGGCCAAATGACGGCTGCTTAGTGCTTTTTGTTGCCGCAATTCTGGCAGCACAGTGCTTCGCATGCGCTCGCCTCAGGGTGGGCTAACTTCTGGCCGCACCTAACGGCGCTCAGACCCTTGTGGATAGCAACACTGTGCTCCACCAAGAGAACAATGCGCACCTGTGGTCGAAAAAGTTAGAGTCTGCCTGGCTTCTCTCAGGGCGACAGGGGTGGCCCGAAGATTGGTCTTTAAATCTCTCCGTTGTGGACACTGTACTGATTCGCACTTGATTCGCTACATAAAAAGCGCTACTATTTGGGTGCGCCTCAGGGTGTGAGCCGGATTTCGATCATTGAAAATCAGCCATCAGCACCCGGCAATCAACATTCAGCCAGATTGGAGACCGATTGAACGAGAAAAAAAGCCTTCGACAGCCTTTCGACAGTCCTTTCGAATTGGGGTTCGCCTTTTGTTTGCAACAAAAGTGTTATGGGGGGTGGGGGTCTGGCTGAGGAACGCAGGCAGAGGGTCGTGAGGATCGGGTGATCGGAAACCAAAAGCAGAACTATCCCGGGGTTGAATTATGTACGCCCTTTAGATTCCTAGTTGGAGATAGAGGGGGAGGTAGGGCTTAGTAGAGTATGAGACTCTGCGATCCCGGCGAGAAGTTCGTATGAATGCAGGCGGGCAGCATGGTCATAGATAGCGGAGGCGACCATCAGTTCATCTGCCTTGGTTTGCTCGGTGAATCTTTCCAGTCCGCTGCGGACGGTTTGCGGCGAACCTACGAACGAGCAGGCCAGCATGTTGGAAGCCTGCGCTTTTTCCATCGGCGACCAATAGGACTCAATGTCTGCGATGGGCGGCGGCAGCTGGCGACGGGTACCGCGCACGGCATTAGTTAAAGCCTGCTGCGCAGAAGAGAAGAGACGCTGCGCTTGAGCGTCAGTGTCGGCGGCGATCACGTTTACCCCGACCATGGCATAGGGGCGGTCAAGTTGCGCTGACGGCTGGAACTCTCTGCGATAGACCTGGAGAGCCAGCATCAGAGCATCAGGAGCAAAGTGGGAAGCGAAGGCGTATGGCAAACCGAACTCTGCTGCAAGTTGCGCACCAAAGAGACTGGAGCCGAGGATCCAGATAGGAACATTCGTGCCGGTGCCAGGAACGGCCTGCACGGATTGGCCCGGCTGAAGCGGGCCGAGGAATGCCTGGAGTTCTCGAACGTCGTGAGGAAAATTATCGGCGCTGGTTGCGTCACGGCGAAGCGCGCGCAACGTTCGCTGGTCAGTGCCCGGAGCGCGGCCAAGCCCGAGATCGATGCGTCCGGGATAGAGCGATTCGAGGGTGCCAAATTGTTCGGCGATGACAATGGGAGAATGATTCGGCAGCATGATGCCGCCTGCGCCGACGCGGATGGTGCTGGTGCCGCCGGCAACGTATCCGATGACGACCGAAGTCGCAGCACTGGCAATACCGACCATGTTATGGTGCTCCGCCAGCCAGAAGCGGTGATAGCCCCAGCGCTCAGCATGTTGTGCCAGATCGAGAGAATGGTGCAATGCGTCGGCAGGGATGGATCCCTGCGCAACGAAAGCGAGGTCAAGAATAGAGAAAGGGGCCAAAGATGTTTTCCTTCTGTGTGGTGTCATGGATACTGATGCTTGCGCGCACGGTGCCGGTTCAACAACGGCCATAATCAGTAATCAGGTTTCAGGATTTCTCGCGAGCGTTAGCGCAAAGGAACCAGTCTGTGCAGCCTGGTGGCGGCGAAGAGGCGTGAGTAGTGCGCGATATGCTACACTATTCTTTTCAACCACATACCGTCTAAAAAAGCATGCTTCTTTCCAAAGAATATGTCGGGTATTTAGCCCGTCAAGTGACCCAAAAACTGATCGCTGGCGACTTCATTGAAACAAAGAATGTCCCGGCGGTTTCGACTGCGCTTAATAACGCGCTGCTGGAAGAACTGCAACTTGAAGATCGCATCAATGATGAGGTTCGTCTGATCCTTGAGCAATATCAGGATGAAATGCAGCGCGCCGGCGCCAGCTACCAGGAGATGTTCAAAAAAGTAAAAGGCGAACTGGTACGCAAATACAAGGCGGTGCTGTGAGACTGTCCCGCGACAAGGTAAACAGACTTGCCCACAGCGTCGCTGATGCGCTGGCCACGCTGGACGACGTAGAGTTCATTGAGGATCCAAATTCCATCCGCATGGAAGCGCGCCGCATTCTGGAAGAACTGTTAACGGCCGAAGCCAGGATCGATCTGGCTGCGCGCGCAAAGATTGAAACTCAGAAGCGGACGATCACGGAAGGAACCCAGGAATGGGACATCCTGTACCGCAAGTATTACAACGAAGAAGTTAAGAAGCTGGGAATTTAAAGCTCGGTTGAATCAGTAACCGGCCAAGCGGCGTTCCTGTGTTGACATCTGGGTCCATAGCTGGTCCATGTTTCTTTGTATCCAGACGTTTGCCGGCTGAAGTTCATGCGCCGAATTAAACCAGCGATAGGCCATCACGCGGTCCTGCTTCACACAAATGCCGCTGGAATAAAGTGCCGCCATCTGGATAGCAGCGCCGGGATCACTCTTGTCCGTGGCTGCGTGCAGATACAGAAGGCCCTGTTCGCAATTCTGCGGCACGCCGCCAGTTCCGCGGATATATTGTTGAGCCCGCACCAGTGATGGACTCGGCTTGTAGTCCGGAATACGCGCTTCTTCTGCGGCTTTGACGTCTGATCCGGCTTTGCCATCGGAATCGGGCAGCGCTTTGTCGGCAGTGGTTGACTTTGGATCTGCAGCGTCTTCCTGAGTGCCTGGCGTGGATGGAGCAGGCGATTTGGCTTCCAACGCCGTAGGCTCGGCGCTTAGTGACTTTGACTCATTGGCAGCGCCGTTCGCTGTGGAGACTTCGGCCTTGGGCGGCTCAGAAGATGATGGTCCCGCCGGATCCGGCGTCTGGCTACTTCCCTGTGGGGCAGTAGTGGGAGTTGATGGATCTGACTTAGCTGGCGCTGGCTTCGGATTAGCTTTGAAACTGGAGCGCCATTGCACAAAGACCAGGCCAAGGATCGCGGCAAGGATCACCAGCAGGATAAGCTTGCGCAGGCCGCCACCGGAAGGCTCGTCTTCCAACAGGTATTCGACTTCTCCGTTGTTGTCCGGCTCAGAATTTAAACCCAGAAAGGAGGGACCACTGATGCGGCCGCCGTTTCCCGATTCATGGCGAACAAGTTCGCCAGACGGAATTTCATTGCGTGTTTCATTTCGAAAAATTGCCGGCTCGCCTCTGCGGGGCAGCAAGGCAGGCACTTCGTTCGCTGATTCTAGCGGTGAAGCAACCTGGGTTGTTGCCGTGCGTTTTACCTCCGGGGAGGGCAACTGGGCATTGGCTATAGCTGCCGCGCGCGGTTCTTCGCCGTTACCGCGGCGCTCTTCCATGCGGCGGTCTACCCGGGTTCCGCACATGCCGCAAAACTTCATGCCTGGTTCATTGACATGGCCGCAGCCTGCGCATTTGGTGCTTACCCCGGACTGGCGTTCCCTTCGATCCACTTGTCGCTTCTCCATGCGCACACCGCAAGTGCCACAAAATTTGTATTCCGGACGATTCTCAGTCCCACAGAAGGTACAAAGCATCAAGGCCCTTAACTCCCTTGAGCGCTGGTCATGACACACGTCTCCTAAAAACAGCAGCTCAGTTATTCAATAGGATGACGTCTGGGGCTGATAAGCTGCAAGCTGATTTTTTTCTTAGATCGGAAGACGAGCAGGGCCTTAGTACTATCCGGAATGATCGGCGGCTTTAAGGAGAGTTGCAGGGCGCAGATTTGGGTGCGGCAGTGAGGGATAATCGGATTGAAAATGGTATTTGCTGAAGAGATCGCTCAGGCGGCAAAGCGGGCCGCCGTAGAAGCCGGCTTCGATCTGGCTGGAATCGCGCCCGTCCGCGAAGAAGATTTGCCTGAACTCGGTGCTTTCGTCGAATGGGTGGATGCAGGCCGCGCCGGTGAGATGAAATACCTGGAGTCGCGAACGGAGTCTGGAGAGCTGCGCCGTGCGTCTGCCACCAACGCTGCGCCCTGGGTCCGTTCAATGGTGGTCTGCGCTCTGAATTACAGCGCAGATAAGCCTTATTCGGTGGAAGCTCAGGATCCGGAACGAGGCTGGATCTCACGTTACGCCTGGGGAACGAAGGACTATCACGACGCGCTCCTGCCACGGCTGCGGCAGGTGGAAGCCGCAATTAAGCAATCTGCGTCTGCCCAAAATGCTAAAGTTGAAACCCGCAGCTACGTCGATACTGGTCCGATTCTGGAACGTGTCTACGCCAAGTATGCCGGGATCGGATGGATTGGCAAGAACACCTGCATCATTCACCAGAAACTGGGATCGTGGCTCTTTCTGGGAGTGATCCTCACCTCGCTGGAACTTCCCGCAGACACCGCGGCGGCCGATCGCTGCGGAAGCTGCACCCGCTGCATTGACGCGTGTCCGACCAATGCGATTGTGGCGCCAGGCAAGCTGGACGCGCGCCTGTGCATAGAT
>DATCAX010000335.1:0-3394 GCA_036512375.1 Candidatus Angelobacter sp.
TTTGCCGGTCAGGATTGGTTGCAGCTGATTCATAGAGATACACCGGAATCTTAAAGCGTTTCCATATCTCTTCTCCAACGTGCCGAGCTGTGGCGACGCAGTCTTCAATGGTCACGCCTTCGATCGGAATAAACGGAATCACGTCGGACGCGCCAATCCGTGGATGAGCGCCCTGATGCTTCGTCAAGTCAATGAGTTCAGACGCTTTACCAACGCCGCGGATTGCGGCCTCGGCAATAGCTTCGCGGTCGCCCACAATGGTGATGACGCAGCGGTTGTGATCGGCATCCATCTCGCGGTCAAGCAGCGAGACGCCGGGGATTTTCATGGCATCAATAATGGCGTCAACGACAGCTTTGTCGCGGCCTTCAGAGAAATTGGGAACGCATTCAACCAGTGTGGACATAACTGGCAAGAATAAAGGATCACCGCAACGGGCGCAAAGGCGTCCTTTCTAAAATCCCGAAGCGAAGCGAGGAATCTTTTAAAACTTAACCGAAGATGCAGTTAAACCCACACGCGCACCTCGACTTGCGTGCATGGAAATAATGGCGATCTCTCGCTTCGCTCGAGGTTTCAGAAGTAATCTACTTAAACCAGTTCATTCCCACTTGGAATTGCACGGTATTGATTCCGGGGTTTGGCACCGCCAGGCCCGCATTGGAGATGTGCTCATAGCGAATACCAGCAGTAAAGGCGCGGCGCGGATTGTTGAAGAACTGAAAGCCCAAGGTCGCATGCGTCACAAAGTTTACGTGCGAGGTGTTCAGCGGCACCACATGATTGCTGAAAAGCACGCCACCACCGAGTTCCAGATAAGGAATCGCATGAGCCGAGCTGGTAAAGTTCCACTTTAAGTTTAGAGGGTTAAACGCGGCGCTGTAGGTGTTAATGGCTGGCGCTGGTTGCCAAAGGTAATAGACTGGGATCAGGTCAGCCGCCCACTCAAAATTGCCGCGCAGAAAGCCGCCGAAATGATCGTCCGTGAGCACTTTACCCAGGCGAACGCCGCCGTTCACAATGCGGGTATCTTTGGTTCCGCCGGAGACACTGAATCCTCCGCCAGCCCAGACTCCGAAGTCCCAGGGTTGGCCATCGAGCGGCCTGGAGGACTGCGCGCCGGCCAGAAGCGAGCAAAGCAACGTGATTGCAAAAATCGCACCACGGAGACACGGAGACACGAAAAACAGCGGCTTGCAAAAGCTTCTTAATTCCATCAACCTCACCGGGAAGTAATGGAGAGATTATCAGGTCAGGCGGGAAAGAAGGTAACCTGGCAAACCTAGAAAGTTCAAAGCATGAGGCCCAAACCGCGCAAAACTTACCTTCGACCTGGCCCCAATTCCGTGCTTTTGCCAAGGAAATTTGCTGCTGAATCACGTCCCAATCGCATCGAACCAGATAGGGTGATCCGGAGATCCAAACCAAAAGCTTACCGCTGATAAACACGATGACACTGTTAGGAACGGCGCTCCCCCGGCGCTTTGTCGAAGGGTTGGAAATGAGTAGGAAAGGATACCAACCCTTTCCAATCCCTGCGCGAATGTTATCTTTAAGCCTGCAAGAATTCGCCTGGGGACCCGCTGACACCATGTCGATTGACGTTCTAAAAGGCCTCTTTGAGCAGCATTTCCACGCGCAGCCGGAGCGCGTGCAGCCGTTGCAAGGCCAGCTTGGAGGATCGGGGCGCGTCATTGTCCGGCTGGCAAGCGGCGGGCAGAGCGATGACCAGCGCAACGACCGGAACCCGGGCCAGAACGCGATCGGCATTCTGTATGACGTGCGTGAAGAGAACGTCGCGTTTTTGGAGTTCTCGCGACATTTCCGCCGACACGGCCTGCCTGTCCCGGAGATCTATGCCGACGATCTACGCCACGGCGCTTACATTGAGCAGGACCTGGGCAATACCACGCTGTTTGAGTTTCTGGTGGCCAATCGCGCGGGCGAAAACATTGCCCCTGCAGTGCTGGACGCTTATATAAAAGTCGTGCAGATGCTGCCGCGCTTCCAGGTGGAAGCCGGACGCGATGTGAATTACAAAGTCTGTTACCCCCGCGGGAGCTTTGATCGCCAGTCGATTGCCTGGGACCTGAATTATTTTAAGTACTATTTTCTCCGGCTGGCCGGGATTGCTTTCAATGAGCAGGCGCTGGAAAACGATTTTAGCCGGCTGACCAAGTTTCTGCTGACCGCGCCGCGGGATTATTTTCTCTATCGCGATTACCAGTCACGCAACGTGATGCTGCTGGATGGCCAGCCGTTCTTTCTCGACTATCAAGGCGGACGCAAAGGCGCTTTGCACTATGACATTGCTTCCCTGCTGTATGACGCCAAGGCTGATCTGCCTCCGGCGCTGCGGCAGCAGCTGCTGGATCATTACATGGACGCGCTGCGCGGCTCGATTGGCATTGAACGCGACGCCTTCATGCATCACTACTACGCATTCGTTTACGTCCGCATCATGCAGGCGCTGGGCGCGTACGGTTTTCGCGGATTCTATGAACGCAAGCCCCACTTCCTGCAAAGCGTGCCATACGCGGTCAAGAACCTGCGCTGGCTGCTGGAGCATGCCACTCTGCCTATCGCATTGCCGGCCCTGACCAGCGCGTTCCAAAGCATATTGACTTCACAGAAATTACTGGCGCTGACCGGAGAAGGCGACAGGCGCGGCCGGACCGTAACACCTGAAAGTCCTAAAGACACGCCGCCGGCCGCTGCGACAGACAAACTTGTCGCCAGAGTTTTTAGTTTTTCATTTCACCGCGGCGGACCTCCGAAAGACGAGACCGGCCACGGCGGCGGATTTGTTTTCGACGCGCGCAGCTTGCCCAATCCCGGACGCGAAGAACGCTTCAAAGCGCTTACCGGCAAGGACGCGCCAGTGATCGAGTATTTGCGGCAGCACAAGAGTGTGGATGAGTACCTGAAAAATGCAGAATCACTGGTGGACGCAAGCATCAGCAACTATCAGAGCCGCGGCTTCAAGAGCCTGACGGCTTCTTTCGGCTGTACCGGTGGCCAGCATCGCTCCGTTTACCTGGCGGAGCAACTGGCAAAGCATTTGCGCGCGAGAGACGGAGTAGAAGTTGTGCTGCGCCACATAGAACTGGAGAAGAAAGAGCTGGAGAAAGTGGGCCGATGAATGCCATGGTGCTGGCTGCCGGCCTGGGCACACGACTGCGTCCTTTAACCAATGATCGTCCCAAGGCGCTGGTTGAGGTCGGCGGGCGAACGCTGCTGGAAATCACGCTCACGCGCCTGCGCGGCTTTGGCATTCAGGACGTAATCATCAATGTTCATCACTACGCTGACATGGTCATCGATCACGTAAAAGCCGCCGACAACTTCGGCATGCGCATTGAATTTTCCCGTGAAGATATTTTGCTCGATACCG
>DATCAX010000336.1:0-3177 GCA_036512375.1 Candidatus Angelobacter sp.
CAAAAACCTACGATCCCGCGCAGCCCCCGGCTGTCGCGGGGTGGATGGCAGAAGGCGACCCGTTCACTCGTGTCGCCTTCCGCCGCGATCTTCCCTTCGGTTTCCTCACGATGGATGGAAGGGGCTAAACGGCGCCGGTTCGCCGCCGATATAGCTGGCGGCTCGTCTCGGTGTCGTGCCATGCGTGCAGTTTACGAAGGCGAATTACTGCTGCAATGTAATGCACCGATCCGAGCGGGGGACCATAGGATTCAGGACCGCATGCCAACGATTCGGGCAATTTCTGACCGGCTTGCCGGAATCTTCAATGCTCCCGGACTAATACCATCGTTACCATCGCGCTGAAGCCTGACCAGTGCCATTTCTGCTCCTTCCGGGTCGGACATTCGTATAACCGCGTACAGACGTGGCGGGCAGGTTAGCCTAGATTTCTCTTCGAGTCGGCAGGAATGACGGTTCCAACCAATTGAAGTGATGGACGACGCTTCACGCATCAATTGCGTCGCAGCGGGGGTGCCACATCTCAGGTTTCCGATCTACCAGTACGGCCTGCCGGGCTTTTGCGGGTAGCCGTGATCAAGAGCGTGTCATGAGCATGAACAAAGACCAATCTTCAGCTTGCCAATCTTCTTATGTCCTAACTAATAGAAAATAAAGGGGGAATGGTTATGAATTCACGAAAACGGCAAAACCTAGCATCCGTATTGATAGTCGGCGGAATCGCGATGGCCATGAGCTTATTTGTGCATTCGACCGCCGCAGACGATAACAACCCAAAAACAGGTCTGCCCCCTGGCGCACAAGATGAAATCCAACAAGTGGAGGCTCGCATTGATCGAGCACAAGAGGAAATCCAACAAGTGGAGGCTCGCATTGATCGATATGAGGCGTACTACTTTCAGCAATTCCGTTCAAATCCGCCTGAGCAAAGTGACTTGTACACCAACACAACGACGCTCGGAGCGCTGTTGCTCTTTGATAAAAGGCTGTCAGTCAAAGGCAATGAAGCATGTGCCTTTTGCCACATGCCAGAAACCGGGTTCACTGGTCCTGTATCGTCGCTGAATCAATTGACGGGAGCTTATCCAGGATCGGTCCGTACGCGGTTTGGAAATCGCAAGCCGCAAAGCTACGCTTACGCACCCCTGGCACCCATATTGCACTATGACACCACGCAACAAACTTTTTATGGTGGAAATTTCTGGGACGGGCGCGCGACAGGAATCCGCCTGGACAATCCTGCAGCAGAGCAGGCACAAGGTCCGCCCGATAATCCAGCCGAAATGGGCTTTACGGACTTCGCGTGTTTCGTCTATCGCGCCGCGCGCAGTCCATACAGCGCTCTTGCAGACGCTGTCTGGGGCGACCAAATCTTTGCGATTCAATGGCCGGCTAACACGGAATCCGTGTGTGGGAAGCCGGGTGTGAATTACGATCCGAACAACCCCACCGTTAACCTCAGTAAAATTGACAGAAGCAGAGCGCAGGCCGCCTATGATGAATTAACGCTGTCCATTGCGCAGTATGAAGCGCACCCGCCGGTCAGCCGATTCAGTTCGAAATTTGACTACTATCTGGTGGGCGATAGCCGGGCTCAGCTGACAGCTAACGAACTGCAGGGATGGGAATTGTTTCGCACAAAGGGGAATTGCAACTCGTGCCATCTCGATGGCACTGCAAATGGCGCGACGCCAGGTCCGGCGCCGCGCAAACCCACCTCGCCGAACGGAACTCAGCCCGTAGCTACCAATTTTGAGTCCTTGTTCACAGACTTCTCATTCTCAAATCTTGGAGTTCCGCGGAATCCACGTCTTCCTTATCTTTACGAAAACAAGCCAGACGAATACGGCTTCACGGCCAATCCGGCGGGTCTCAATTATCATGATGGAGGGCTTGGAGTGTTTCTTGTGGCAGCGGGCACAAGTGCTAATGCAAACAGACAATGGTCTCAGTATGCTGAGGGCTTCGAGGGTGCGTTTCAGACCCCTACTTTACGAAACGTGGATCTGCGTCCAGGCTTACCGTCGCACGCATTTGTAAAAGCCTACATGCATAATGCTTACTTCATAAGCTTGAAAGAAGTGGTGCATTTCTATAATACCCGCGACAAGTATCAAGTCCAGCCCGGTCAAACGTGCGCAGGGAAGCGGCTCAACGTGGACTGCTTTCCACCAGCCGACTATGATCAAAACTTGGATATGACGATAGGTAATCTTCAACTGACCGATCACGAAGAGGGTCTGATTGTGGAATTCCTGGAGACGCTTACCGACGGCTACAATCCAGCTAAGGGCCGCGTTGAGGTTCCGACCGCGCCCTAAGGTCTGCTGTTGCGCAGGACTGATCTGCGGCGCACAACCGCAGTCGGTGTGATGTGCGCTGATCGGGCCTACGCTCTGGCAATTAGCCGCGGGAGGAAGATAGATGCGCACGCTCTTATGGACGTACCTCGGCTGGCGTCGATTTCCTCGTGAGTTGAGTGAGTGTGTTTGAGGTCCGTCGATCCTTCGCGCTGAGCGCGAAGGATCGGCGCGAGCTGCGGGTACGCGACGCGCGCGGGATGGCAATCAAAATTTTGGGTGTGCCGGGAACAAAGTTACTGGAAGATGAGGATCAGGCGAGCACGCAAGACTTCATCATGATTAATCATCCGGTGTTCTTCGCCAACGATCCCGATCGCTATCTGTCATTGATCCAGGACCAAAACAGCGATCACTTCTTTAGAAAGCTTCTTATCCCTTTCGATCTCGGCCTTAAGGGTACATTGATTGCCTTAAAGACAAACCGCAGCAAGATTTCCAATCCGCTGCAGACCCGCTATTGGTCGATGGTCCCCTACCAGTTAGGCACCGGATCTGACCGCAACGCTGTAAAGTTTTCTGCTCGATCCTGTTCAGCGACAACCGATCCGATGCCTGAGAAGCCAGGGCATGATTTCTTGCGCGCTGCACTCAGAAACACGCTGCAAAGGAGCGATGCCTGTATGGAGTTCCTGGTGCAACCCAGAACATCCAACGCTATGGGTGTCGAAGACTCCATGACCGAGTGGAAGGAGGCGCAGGCGCCTTTTTATCAGGTGGCGACGATTCTTATTCCTCAGCAGAATTTCGATACCTCTGAACAAAACGCTTTCTGTGAAAATCTGTCGTTTAGTCCCTGGCACGCTCTTGCTGATCA
>DATCAX010000337.1:0-2225 GCA_036512375.1 Candidatus Angelobacter sp.
CCGAGAAGGGAGCGTGTCTGGTCCATGAACAGGGAAGTACCGCCCAGGCTGGCCATCCCGGCTTCAAACGTCAAACGCGTGCGCAAGGATGCTTTCTCAAAGAACAACACCAGTTGCTTGCCCGCCAGCGCGCCACGAAAATCCGCCGGACGGTGTTTGATGATGTGCGTCAGCTCAAACATTGACTTCGTCTCTTCGGGAGAAAAGTCCTGGGCCGAAACCAGATCACGGCAAAGTACCGGCTGCTCCACTGGCGCTTTCATGGCTGTGAGGTCGTACATCCTTGCTGGCATCATGTTTATTTGTTCCTCCCGGCGGTGGCCGCTGTCATTTTGCTTTTTGCCAATACCTGATCGAGTTGCTTCACTGCTGTATCAATGTGGTGCTTTTTGATGATGAACGGCGGCAGGAAACGTATGACCGTCTCGTCCGTCCGGTTCACGATTGTGCCGAACTTCAGCATCTGTTGAAAAACCTGTTTGGCTGCTTCGGCGGATTCAAGTTCCATGCCGATCATCAAACCCTGCCCGCGCACTTCAACGATGGTCTCATGCTTTTTCTGGAGCTTTTGCAGTTGCTCCATGAAGTAATCGCCCACTTTCTGGACGTGCTTGAGCATCTTCTCTTTTTCCAGGATCGTGATCAATTGCAGGGCAACGGCGCAGGCCAGGGGGCCACCGCCGAACGTTGTGCCGTGCATGCCCGGGTGAATACATTCAGAAACTTTTTCAGTCGCCAAGAGCGCGCCCAGCGGAAGTCCACCTGCAATCGGCTTAGCAACGGTCACCAGGTCAGGCCGGATTCCGTAATTCTGGTAGGCAAACCAACGACCGGTGCGTCCCATGCCACTTTGTATTTCGTCGGCGATCAGAAGCGCGTTGTGCTTGCGCGCGAGTTTATGGGCTGCGTCAGCAAACGCCTGGCTTACCGGACGGATACCGCCTTCGCCCTGCACAAATTCGAATCCAATGGCGCAGACGGTGGAATCGAATTTGCTTTTCAGATCGGCAACATCATTGAAGCGAACGAACTCCACGCCCGGTACACCAGGCGCGAATGGTGCGCGATACTTTTCTTTGTGCGTGGTCGCCAGAGCGCCGAACGTCCGTCCATGGAAAGCATGTTCCAGAGCCAGAATCCGCCACTTCGGTTCTTTTGCTTCAACGCAGTTGGCCTTGGCATAAGCGCGCGCCAGTTTTAGCGCGCCTTCCCAGGCCTCCGTGCCGCTATTGGTGAAAAAGGCGCGGTCCATACCCGAAATCTTTGTGAGCGCAGCCGCCAACCGCCCCTGATACTCGTGGTAAAACAGGTTCGACGTGTGAACCAGCAGCTTCGCCTGCCTGATGATGGTCTTGGTTATCGCCGGATGTGAATAGCCGAGCGCATTCACGCCGATGCCGCTGAGCAGGTCAAGGTATTTGCGGCCCTTGTTGTCATACAAGTAGATGCCGCGGCCTTTATGCAGCAGCACGGGATACCGGTCATACGTCGAGACCAGCAGTTTGGATTCTAGTTTGCTTACCTGCTCCAGGTTCACGCGACCAGCACCTCCGTTCCCGATTCGATTTTGGCGAAATAAAATTCCGGCAGCGCTTCCACTTCCGCCGCCGGCAGAATGCGCACGCGATTGACGCCGTGCAGCAGAGCGTCTTTGCAGGCTTGCAACTTGGGCAACATGCCGCCGGCGATGACTGCTTTCTGCGTCAGAGCAGCTGCCATGCCAAGATCGAGCCAGCGAATCACTAGTCCATCAGCGTCTTTCACGCCGGAAACGTCTGTAAGGAAGATCAGCGCGTTGGCATGGCATGCCACGGCGCAAGCAGACGCCATTTCGTCCGCGTTGATGTTGTAGTACTGGCCGTCGCTGCCCAGCGCAACGCTTGAGATCACAGGAATGCAGCCCTGCTGCCAGATCATTTCTATCCAGCGCGGGTCAACCGAACAGATCTCGCCGACAAACCCCAGATCGTGGCCATTGGTCATTTTCTTGCGTGCGCGGAATGCGTGGCCGTCGCCGCCGCACAACCCCATGGCGGACTGCCCGACGCTGCCCAGCGCGGCAACCAGCTTTTTGTTCATGTGTCCGGCCAGGACCATCACGGCGAAATCGCGCGTCTCTGCATCGGTCACACGCAGGCCGTCAATGAACTCACTCTGCTTGCCCATCTGCGCCAGCATGCGGGTAAGAGCAGCGCCGCCGCCGTGGACCACAGCGACCTGATGTT
>DATCAX010000338.1:0-19470 GCA_036512375.1 Candidatus Angelobacter sp.
CGTCCGATCCCGCCCAGATCAGGTCCTTCTGCACCGGAGACTCCACGACCGAAAAAATCGTGTCATAGACTTCTACTCCGGTGTTGTCTTTCGTGATCGGGCCGCCCGAGGCGACCTGCTTGCTCTTGTCATTGCGCGTCAGATCCGGACTGATGATCTGCCAGTTCATTCCTTCATCGATTGACTTGAACAATACCTGAGCTGCGAAATAGAGTGTTTTAGGATCGTGTGGTGAAAACGCGATTGGCTCCGTCCACTGGAAGCGGTATTTCTGGTCGGCTGCGGCGGCGCCAATGGGATTGATCGGCCACGGCGTCACGTTCTTGGTTTCCTCGGTGCGATGGTCATAGCGGGTGATCTCGCCGCCGTAAGAGCCCGCATAGACGATCTCAGGATCGCTCGGATCGGGCGCAATGTAGCCGCTCTCTCCACCGCCCACGGCGTACCAGCTTGTCCGATCAATACCACCCGGCGCTGCGCTGGCAATCGCCACGGAAGAATTATCCTGCTGCGATCCGTACAAGTAATAGGGAAACCGATTGTCCGTGACCACGTGATAAAACTGCGCCGTCGGCTGACCGGCTTGGTTTGTCCAGCTTGCGCCGCCATTCGTGCTTACGTTGGCTCCGCCGTCATTCGATTCAATCATGCGGTTGGGATCATTGGGATCAATCCAAAGGCCATGATTGTCTCCATGTGGCACGCGAATCGGACGAAAGGTTTTTCCGCCGTCATTGGAGCGATACATTCCCGTGTTTAGCACATAAACGCCGTCGGCATTGCGGGGATCGGCAAACACATGCGTGTAATAGAATGCGCGCTGCCGATATTGCCGGTCGCCGTTGGTCAGCGTCCAGGTATCACCGCCATCGTCGGAGCGGAACAGCCCGCCTTTATCGGCTTCCACCAGCGCCCAGACGCGGTTGCCGCTGTACGCTACCGCCAGCCCAATGCGTCCCAGCGTTGCATCGGGCAATCCATGGCCACTCAGGTGCTTCCATGTGGTGCCGCCGTCGGTGCTCCGATACAGTCCGCTGCCCGGGCCGCCGCTGTCCATTCCCCAGGGCGTGCGCCGCGCCTGCCACAATGACGCAAAAATCACGTTCGGATTCGCAGGATCCAGTGAGAGATCAATGCCGCCCGAGTTTTCGTCCTTATAGAGAACTTTGGTCCAGTTCTTTCCGCCGTCCGTCGTGCGATAAATGCCGCGTTCCGGGTTCGCGCCAAACACATGCCCCAGCGCCGCAACGTAAGCGATGTCAGGATTCTTCGGGTTCACCACAATGCGCCCGATAGTCCTGGTTTCGCGCAGGCCGGCATACGTCCACGTTTTTCCCGCATCTATCGATTTATAAACGCCGTTTCCATTGATGATGTCGCCACGGATACAGGCCTCGCCAGTCCCGGCATAGATCACGTTCTGATCAGAAGGCGCCACCGCAATTGCGCCGATGGAAGGCGCCATGTCTTTTACCTTGTCCGTCAGCGGACGCCATGTCAGTCCGCCATCCGTGGTCTTCCACACGCCGCCGCCAGCACCGCCGAAGTAATATGTGTGTTGGTCGCCCACTACGCCGCTCACTGCCAGCACGCGACCGCCGCGGAAAGGCCCAATCAGCCGCCACGTGAGCCCATGCCATGGACCTTTCGCCTCGTCCTGATCACCATCACCGCTACCCGGCTGTGCCGGTTCTGTCCCGGACGGTGCTGTTTCCGTCTTCTTTTCCTTGCCATCCGCGGCGGGCTGCTTTTTCCCTTTCGTGGTTGTCGCCTTCTTATTCCCTGGGCTGCCTTGCGACGGGTTGGTCTCGGTTTGCCCGAACCCACAAACACAAAACAGCGTCAAGGCTGCGAGAATAGGCAGAGAGCAGAGGCTCAGGACTTTCTTGGCGTAAGCGGCGCAAGACATTTTTGTATCTTCTCCAAGGGGGACCGTAGTGTTTCGAACCGCACATCCTAAATTCTCCAAACAGCAAATAGCAATTCAGGCGCTTCTGGCTTCAGGATTTAACGTCCAATGAAAATTCACCCCACACTTCCAAATCCTGATCTGGCTTTGCGGCGTCGACTGGCGACGATCCACGTAAACCCGCAGTAAGCACTGGCCCCCGACTCATGATCGGCGTTATCTTTTGTTCCACTTTCGTATTTATTTGAAGATTTCTAAGAATTCTGATTCTGCTTGACACCGCTCCAGAGTTGCTGTACTTTTCCCACTGCACTTGGCTTGCATCAAGACTTGCCAGGGAAGTCACTTCAAGTTTTACTTCAGATTTCGTACCCGTCACCTATTGGCAGACAGCCACCAATCGTCTGCAGTCACGGCAAAGGGTTCTTACAAAGCTTTAACTGGTTTCATTGAACTTCGAGGGGAGATCCTCGGAATTTGACGAGAGCGGAAGGTCCCTCTGGGGGCGTGGTTAAGCCTCGCCTTTAGCGCTTCTGGCACGAAGGGGATTGTTCCCGCGAAAGTAGTTATTAGTTATTTGTTATCAAGGCTTTATCTCTGATTCGGTGTTGATGTTCGATTCGGAGTTGCTGTATGTTTGGCCGCAGTTCTCTGTGCTGGCATTGCGCTCGAAAATGACAGACTGAGGACGCATGAATTTTCCCATCCCGTCCTTTATTGGCAGGCAAGTCCTAATCGTCTGCAGTACGGCTGGCTTTCACCGTATCACCAAGAAAGTTCCATGACTATCTAGGAGGAACTCGCAATGACGAGCCGGAAATTCTCTGCTGTAAAATTGATGTTGGCGGCGCTTTTTCTTACCGGAATGGCGCTTGCTCAAACCGATCCCGGAGTCCGTGGCGGCGCAGCCGCCGCCGGCGGACCAGTGGCTTCTGTATCCGCAAATAACCCCGTAGGCAGCCTTGCGTTCTTTAACGATGCGCTGACTACATTCAAGGAAATTGACTCTGTGTCAGGTACCATCGAAGCGGGCAATGGACTGGGACCGCGTTTCAATTCCAGAAGCTGCGCTTTTTGTCATGCGCAACCCGCGGTTGGCGGCAGTAGCCCTGCAACGAACCCGCAAGTGACAGATGCTGCAGCGGATGGAGCGCGCAATACGATCCCTTCGTTCATCAGTTCTACCGGTCCGGTGCGCGAAGCGCGTTTCCCGTTTTTCTTTGACCAGTTCGGCAATCCGAACCCTAATGCCCCGAACGGCGGAGTCGAAGACCTGTTTACGATTACGGGCCGCACCGACGCCGGCGTCTGCAACATTCCCCAACCCAGCTTTGCCCAGGCAGTGGCAACCAACAACGTGATTTTCCGCATTCCTACGCCGACGTTTGGCGCGGGCCTGATGGAGAACATTGACGATTCCACCTTGCTGGCCAATGCCGCCGCGAGCAACGGCTCTTTCGGCACCAGCGGCGCGTTCAACCACAACGGCAATGACGGTACCATCAGCCGCTTCGGCTGGAAAGCCCAGAACAAGTCGCTGCTGATCTTTTCAGGAGAGGCCTACAACGTGGAACAGGGCGTCAGCAATGAAGCCTTCCCCACCGAGCGGCCGCTGCCGGGTGAAGACCAGACCGGAAGTGGGTTGCCTTCCAACTGCCGCATTAACGGCACCCCGGAAGACCACACCAACTTCAATACCACCAATCTCGGCACGTCTAGCGATATCGTGAAGTTTTCCATCTTCATGCGCATGACGGCTGCCCCAACTCCCTCAGCCACAGTTCCTGGCGGAGCTACTTCCATCAATAACGGGCGCAGCCTGTTTAGTGCCATTGGTTGCGCGTCCTGCCACACTGCATCACTGAAGACTGCGGCATCTGCCATCACGCCCGGCCTTGGCAGCACCAGTGCAAACCTGTTCAGTGATATTGAAGTCCATCACATGGGAACCGGACTGGCCGACAACGTCGGGCAGGGCGGAGCCGGTGGAGATCAATTCCGCTCAGCCCCGCTTTGGGGCGTGGGACAGCGCATTTTCTTCCTGCATGACGGCCGTACCAAAAACCTTCTGACTGCGATTGAAGCTCACGAAGGAAACGGTTCGGAAGCCAATAACGTTGAAGCTAACTTCAACTCACTGACAGCTTCGCAAGTGCAGGACCTCTTGAACTTCCTGCGTTCGCTGTAGGCTTTTCTCAATAAACCTCGGGGCGGGATACATTCCGTGTCTCGCCCTCTCTTAAGTTTTAACAGGGGCAGTTTCCATGAATATCTGTTCACGAATCGGGCGCGCAGTGGCGCTTATTTGTTGCTCTTGTGCGATCTCTGTTTTTGCCGCGGATGCAATCACAGGCAAAGTGCGCAACCAGACCACGAATAAGCCTGCCGCGGGCGATGAAGTCGTATTGTTGCGCCTGGAAAATGGCATGGAACAGGAGTCGACCACCCGCACGGATGCACAAGGTTCGTTCGTCCTTCCAATGGGCGCCGGGAATACGAAGCATGTTATTCGGGTGTGGCATAAGGGCGTCAACTATGACCAGGGTCTGAACGGCAAGGGGCCACTGGAGATAGCGGTGTTCGATTCAGTTCCGCGTATACGGAACCTGCAAGGCAGGATTGGCCTCGTCCAGGTTGAATCAGATGGAGCGATTTTGAAAGTCACGGAGATGTATACCATCGACAATCAATCAGTGCCGCAGGTGACCCAATCGCGAGCAGACAATTTTGAGATTTCACTCTTGCCGAACGCAGCTATTGATTCGGTAGCCGCCAGGAAAGACGGCGGCGCCTGGGTAAACATCACACCAGTTCCCATACCTGGATATCAAGGCGGCTATGCTGTCGATTTTCCCATACGACCCGGCGGCACACAGTTCAAATTTATTTACCACCTTCCATATGCGGGACCTGCCACATTACATGTGCGGCTGGCCTACCCGGTCAAGAGTTTCGCTGTAATGCACCCTCAGTCGTTAACTTTCAAATCGTCTGTGCCGGCGGCCTTTACCAGCCCGGGGATGACGCAGGGCCTGCAAGTCGAACAAGCGGTTGCCAAGCCTCTTGTCCGCGAAATACCTGCGTTTGAAATTTCCGGAATGGGCTTTCTTCCGCCTGCAACGCAAGCGGTCGCTTCGAGCAAAGCTGGCCATTCGTCGGAAGTCGATTCTCCCATCAGCGCATCTTCGGCTGCGCATTCGACGCAGTTTGGCCTGGATCGGCAAGAGACTGGTATGTGGGCCATTCTCTCCGGGATTGTTGCTCTTCTGGCTGCAAGTTTGTATGGCGTGTGGAGAAGGCGGAAAAAGGCACTCCAGCGCACCTAAGCCAAAACAAATGTCGCAGAAATTCGGAACTGTAAATACTGTGGCTCAACACAAAGGGGGAACATGCGATTCAGGGCTTCGGCAATAGTCTTAGCGATTTTTCTGTGTGGATCTGTTCTGGCCAAATCCCAGACCACGGACACGGACACGGAGACGCCACCACCTCCACCTTCGGGCGACTTCACTACCGACAATCCGGTGGCGCAGAAGCTGCCTCAGAACGTGATCCTGGTGAAGGGAGCGGTGCCAAGTGCGAGCGATGAATCAACGCCGGTACCTGAGAACGGTCGCGTCGTCGAAAAGATTTACGCCAATGCATATTTTGGACTGTCCTTTCCACTTCCCACCGAATGGGCTCAGAAGTATGAGGGCCCGCCACCTTCTGACAGCGGTTACTACGTACTTACGCAGATTCAGCCGAGCAAATCCTTTATAGGGCCGAATCGCGGGACCGTTCTGATCAGCGCACAGGACCTGTTTTTTGGTTACACAACGGCGAAGAATGCGATTGAACTGGTCAATGTAAAGAAAAGCCGTCTCAGTGCTGATTACAAGCTGGAACGCCAGCCGACACAGGTGAGCATTGCCGGCCGTGAATTCTATCGGATGGATTACATGTCTCCGGTAGCGGAGCTGCACTGGTACACCCTGACAACCCAGATACGGTGCCACAGCGTGGAATTCATGCTGACCAGCCGGGACCCGCAATTACTGGAAAGCATTGTCCAGGGAATGGACAAACTCAAGCTTTCAGAAGAGAACGCGCCAGTCTGCATCCGGAACTATGCTACGGGCGACAACGTGCTCCAGCGGGTTGATCCTGTCATGAACGACCGCAAATTCAATCCGATACCAGTGAGAATCGTTATCGACAAATACGGCAAGGTGAAGCACGTCCACGTCATCAGCGCTTTTCCTGATCAGGCCAAGGCCATCACCGATGCGCTGTTGCAATGGGAGTTCAGGCCCTACAAGCGAAATGATGAACCCGTAGAGGTTGAAACCGGAATCATGTTTGGGAAAGCTCCGCTGCCACGGAAGACTGCCATCAACGTGAAGGAATAGACGCAACTCCAGGTTAAGGACACTCGCACCTGCCGTTAAATCAAATGGCCGCTCCCAGGTTAAGGTCGTACTGGAACGTGGCCTTAGACAATTCGCCTTATCTCGTTGGGTCCAATTAGTCATTTACAAAATCTCTTGACCGAGCCTGCCGCTCTCATATAAGTTTTTCTCCATCTGGTAATGGGAAGCGCGGTGAGAATCCGCCACTGCCCCGCAACTGTATTCGCTGAGAACCTGAGCAGAATGCCACTGGGAACATCCGGGAAGGCGCTTCAGGCTCGATGAGGCGTAAGTCAGGAGACCGGCCAGGTGCCCGTCATTGGGCGTTTCCGGCTGCGCAGGGAGGGCCGGAGAGCTTTCTTGGGTTGCAATCTGAGGGTTTGATTCGTTTCGTTTGCGGAAGATTACTTCGACTGCGACGTCTTTGTCGCTGTCTTGATTTGAAGTCATCTCCTTCCGCCAGCGTTCCATCGATCCTCTGCTCAACGTGCTCGTTCGCATTTCGCTCTTGCACGAGCAACAAGCTCTCCACCTCCGTCGTGCCGATTGCGTCCGTGACTACTTCCGCGGGAGGAGTCTCACGATGAAATCGATCCATTGCGCCTGCCTTGTGCTGGCGCTTGCATTCACAACAATTTCCGCCATCGCCGATGGCGGCAACATTCACGGAACCGTCACCGATCCACTTGGCGCAGTCGTTGCCGGCGCTCAAGTCCAGCTTCTTCGCAAAGGCAAGCCTGTCGCCGCCACCACCACTGATTCTGAAGGACGTTACCGTTTTTCTCCGTTGCCTCCGGGCCGTTACCAGGTAAAGACGACCTCGCCTTCATTCGATTCGCAGCAGAGTGAAGCCATTTACGTGGGCAGCAGCAGCAACGCCGGGGTTGATCTCACACTCAAGATCGGAAGCGTGTCGCAGCAGATCATCGTTTCGGCCACCGGGATGAACCTGCCGGAAACGCAGACCGGAGCCTCCGTATCCGTCATCACTTCCGAGCAGTTTCAGTACAAGCCTGAGGTTCTGGAGCCGCTACGGCAGGTTCCAGGTGTTCAAGTTTTGGAAAATGGCCAGCGCGGGATCAATGAATCCCTCTTCATCCGCGGCGGTGAGAGCAAGTCGAACAAGGTACTTCTCGATGGCATTCCTCTCAATGAGATTGGTGGCACTGTCGATTTTGGCGGCGTTTTCACCACCGGCATCGACCAGGTGGAAATCCTTCGCGGCCCCAACAGCGTGCTGTATGGCGCTGACGCGCTGGCCGGCGTGGTGAACATGACAACGGCACAAGGCAAAACTTTCACGCCGCAGCTCAGCTACGCGTTTGACGCGGGAAACTTCAACAGTCTGCATAATGACCTGTCATTAGGCGGCATCTTCCGGCAGATCGATTACTTCTCCGAATTCGCGCGTTTCGATGGCGGCAATACTTCCGCCAATCCCCACTTCCACAATGGCACCTATGCCGGAAACTTCGGTTGGACGCCTGGAGCTTCCACCAGCCTGCGCCTGACCGTCCGTCGCGTTGCGGCGAAGGTTGACGTACCCAACGCCATTGATTTCTTTGGCATTCCCGACGATTCCTTCCAGACTGAAGACAACACTTACATTGGCGCGACACTCCAGAACCAGACCACTTCGCACTGGCACAACCTGTTGCGCTACGGCGCTACGCGGCAGAATTCGGAGTTCATAAATCCGTCTCCGACCGGCATACCCGATCCCTTTGGAAATTTCCTCGGCAACACGGTTACCATTCGCGGAGCCAATGGTTTCAGCACTACCGGCCAGGCTATCCTCGACTTCGCCGGCGACTATCCCCAGCGGTTCTTTATCCTGAATAACAGTGACCTTCTCACCTTCCAGTCCGATTACACATTTGGCTCGCGCCTGAGCGCGCTCTTCGCCTTCCACTTTGAAAATGAGCGCGGGCCTAAGCCCGCCGAACGCACGAATTTCAGCTATACCGGCGAATTGCACGGCAACTTGTGGAACCGGCTTTATGCCACTGTCGGCGTTGGCGTGGAAAAAAATGCCGTCTTTGGTCTTGCCGCCACGCCTCAAGGTTCGCTGGCTTACTATCTAGTGCGCCCACGGCCCAGCGGCAGCCTTGCCGGCACCAAACTCAAATTCAACTACGGGCAGGGAATTCAGGAGCCGGACATTTTTTCCGCAGACAATTCTTTGTTTGCGCTTTTGTCGCAGCTACCAAACGGGCCGCAGCTCATCTCACAGTTTCACATCGGGCCCATTGGCGCGGTCCGCTCGCGCAGCTTTGATGCCGGCGTAGAACAGCTTTTCTGGGATGGCCGCGCCAAACTCGGTCTCACGTTTTTTGACAATCACTTTAGTGATGAGATTGAATTTGTCAGCCCCGGCGGGTTGGGGCAACTCGGCGTCCCCAATTCAGTCATTGCCCTTACGCCCTTCGGCGCAAGTGTCAATTCACTTGCCACACGCTCGCTCGGCGCCGAAACCGAACTCGAAGTCGGTCTCGGTCACGGCTTCACCTTCCGCGCCGCGTACACCTATCTCGACGGAATTGTCCGACGCTCGTTTTCCAGTGACGAACTTTTCCCCTCATTCAACCCGTTGTTCCCCACCATTCCCATCGGGGCTTTTTCGCCGCTGGTGGGGAACCGGCCGTTTAATCGCGCTCCGCATACCGGGAGTTTTTATCTCGGATATGCCCGGCGCAAGCTGGCGCTCACGCTGAGCGGAAACTTTGTGGGGAGGAGAGACAGCAGCACCTTTCTGTTCGATTCTTCCTTTGGCTCCACAATGCTCCTTCCCAACCACAATCTGGTTGCGGCCTACCAGAAGATCGACGTCAGCGGCAGCTATAGGCTCACGCGCCATGTTCAACTTTATTCCGCCGTCGAAAACCTGGCCAGCCAGCACTATGATCCTGCTCCGGGTTTCCCCGCGCTGCCGTTCAACTTCCGCGCCGGCATAAGGGTGACCGTGGGCGGCGAGCCGGCAAAATAGGCTTGCTTCAATGGCGATTTCCAACGATCTGGCGCGGCGAATGCCGTGCCGGATTTTTTGCGTGCGCCATATCGGCCACATCGGAAGTCTGGCGCGTCCTCTTTACGTTTGCGGGTGGTGACCAAAGGCCATCTACCAACGACCTCATGCCAGCAGCCTCGATTGACCCTATGATTGAGGGTGGAAGGGCCGTCCGGACCGTACTCCCCATGGAACTTGCAGCCGAAAATAAACTGAACACCGCACAACACTATTCGCCGACGTCCACGCCTGTCCTGGATGTCTTCCGTCCTTTGCCGGCGCAGACCAAAGATAGTCTCAGCGCAGGGGAATACTTTCTTGCCAGTGGCCTCGCGATTCTCACTTTGGTTGCCTTGCCGAGCCTGCGCGCCGTGATCGAACTTGCGCCCGGGTACTGGGCCGCGCTGATACCGCTCGTTGCTGCGCTGACTGCCGGATTCGCGCACGAAGCTGGGCACCTGCTGGCCGGATGGCTTTTCGGCTTCAAACTCACCCAGATCAAGATTGACCGCCTTCACCTGGGCAAATATGCACACTGCGGCGAACCTTATTGTGGAGATGTGCTCACTCTGGGCGCTGCCGTGCTAGAGCCGCGCGTGACGAACCAAGGTGATACTGTGATGCGGCGCCGTCTATTGTTCTTGCTGCTGGGCGGGCCCTTGGCCAGTGTGTTGCTTGCCGGCGCACTGGAGATCGCACTCTATCTCGCCCGGCCGGGTTTTGTTATCGCTTTTAGCATTCATGTCGGCGCGGCGTTTTCGGCGCTGATTGCCATTGCCGCTTCTTTACCTGACGTGAACCGCCGTGGCATCTTTTCTGACGGCGCGCGTCTACTGATGCTTCTGCGAAATGACGCCAAAGCGGAGCGCTGGCTTTCCAACATCCGCTGCCAGATCGCCCTGAACCAGGGACGCCATCCCCGTGAATGGGACCAGCTCTATGTTGCCCGCGCCGCCGCGGTCTCTGACGATTCACGCGATGCTTTTGTCGCTCGCTGGCTGGCCTACCTGTGGGCCGCAGAGCGCCAGGACATTACCTGCGCCACAAAGTACCTGGAAGGCGCGCTGGAGGTTCTCTCATACTCCACGTTGAAGATGCGCGACCATCTTTTCCTGGAGGCAGCTGTTTTTCAGGCGTGGTTCCGTGACAATCCATCCAAAGCGCTATTCTGGGTTTACCGTATCCGCCACAACAAGCTCACGCGCATGCAAAAGCAGCGTCTGGATATCGCCCTGCTCTGGTCGGAAGGCCGCTTGTTTGACGCCTGGGAAAAATTGGGCACGGGCTTTCTCGCCGAGCTGCGAGGGCTGCCGGCATCGCCCGGTCGCACGCAGGCTGAGGAAAGCGCTGCCGAGTGGAAACGCCAGATGGAGTCACGTATGCTCACGCGCGCCTGGCGCAGCCTGTATTCTCTCTCGCGGCAGCTTGAGCCCTCCGCGCTGCAGGAAGGGTTCTCTGCACTGCAAGACCAGAAAATTGCGTCGTCGTAGTATCCTTGCAGTGTGTTCGCTTCCAGGAAACCTAAGCGAGGGAGACGTGTAAAACCCCGTCCTCGCCAAAGCGCCACTCATCTGGTGGTGATCACTGGTATGTCCGGCTCCGGCAAGGCTTCAGTGCTCAAGGCCTTTGAGGACCTGGATTATTACTGCGTTGACAACCTGCCCATTGACCTGATTCCTCGTTTCGCCGACCTGGCTAAACAGTCCGCAGAAATTGAAAAAGCCGCGCTGGTGGCTGATATTCGCGAAGGCGAACAGCTCAAGCGCCTGCCCCGAATCATTCACTCTCTGCGCAAACAGATCAAGACGACCGTGCTTTTTCTTGAGGCTTCCGATGACGCGCTGCTGCGGCGCTTCAGTGAGACGCGCCGCCCTCATCCCCTGGGGAAGGATTCCACCGTCAAGAAAGCGCTTCAGCAGGAGCGCCGTTTGTTACAGCCCATTCGCGCTCTCGCCGACATTGTGGTGGACAGCTCCAAGTTCAACGTGCACGAACTTCGCTCCCACATCACGGCGAAATTCACCGCCGGTGGCACGGACAAGGACATCATGGTTTCCGTGGTCAGCTTCGGCTACAAGGCTGGAGTGCCCAACGACGCTGATCTTCTGTTCGACGTCCGCTTTCTGCCGAATCCGCATTTCATACCCGCTTTCCGCCCGTACACGGGACGGCACCCCCAGGTGGCAAAGTACATACGCTCGTTTCCGCAGACGCAGGAATTTATTGATCGCATCTCCGCGCTGCTGATTTATCTGATTCCGCATTATGTGCGGGAAGGGAAGAGCTATCTCACCATCGGCTTTGGCTGCACCGGGGGCCAGCACCGCTCCGTCTTTATCGGAGAAGAAGTGAAGAAGCTGCTCGCCCGAGCCGGATATCCTGTCAAGGTCGTGCATCGCGACTCGCCCCGCTAATTGACAATACTTTACTTCATTGAGTCACTACCATTTCAGCCACACTCCTTTAGAATGGGAACGATGTTTCCTGCCACACAGGGTGCCCTATGCGACAACTAAATCGGTTGCTGGCGTACCTCCGTCCTTATGTGCCGCATTTCATCGGATCTGTGCTGCTGATGGCGGTGGTCGGCGCGATGGAAGGGTTCCGCATCATCTTGATGGGACCTATTATCGACAAGGTGTTGAATCCGAAGACTCCGGGTCGATCGCTTACGCTGATCCCTAATCTTCCGGGCACGCACCACGTGGTCTTTCTCCAGGATTTTGTTCCCCAGTATTTCCACAATCCCTTGAACGTGGTTGTTGTCGCTCTGGTGGGGACCGCCCTGATCAAAGGCGTTTGCGATTACATCGGCACCTATCTGGTCAATCACGCAGGATTCGGACTAATCACTGACCTGCGGAATCGCTTGTATGACACGATCCTGCGGCGCTCCATTTCCTTCTTCTCGCGTCACTCAACGGGAATGCTGATGTCCACCGTGGTTAATGACGTGGAAAAGGTCCAGGTCACGCTCACCATTGCGCTGGCGGAATTTTTGCAGCAGTTTTTCACCCTGATCTTCCTGATCGGCGTGGTGATTGTGCTGGGCCACAAGCTGGCGTGGGTGCTGCTCATCTTTGTTCCGTTCGTGATTGTTTCTGCCGGTAAAATCGGGCGCCGCGTGCGCACCACCACTCGCAAGGGTCAGGACAAGCTGGCCGACATCCAGAATATTTTGCATGAAAGCATTGCCGGCAACCGGATCGTCAAGGCCTTTGGCATGGAAAGCTGGGAGAGCAGCCGCTTTCGCGCGGCGGCCAGAAAACTTTTCCGCGCCAACCTGAAATCGGTGGCGGTGCAATCGATTAGCTCGCCGCTAATGGACGTTGTCGGCGCTTTGGCTGTGGCCCTGTTGCTGTGGGTGGGACGCAACCAGATCAAAAGCGGTGAGATGACCCCCGGCGTCTTCATCGCGTTTATCATCGCGGTATTCCGCCTATACGATCCCGTCCGTAAAATGGCTTTTTTCAACAACAGCTTCCAGCAGGCCCTCGGCGCATCGCAGGAGATATTCCGGTTCATTGACGAAGAGGATGAAGTCCGGGAGCGGCCTGACGCCATCGCACTGCCGGGTTTCCGTGACCGCGTGCGCTTTGAGAACGTCAGTTTTTCTTATACCGGCGCGAATGGTCCGGAAACCGAGATTCTGCACAACGTGAACCTGGAAACCCGCGCCGGTGAAGTGGTCGCCATTGTGGGGTCCAGCGGAGCCGGCAAGACCACGCTGGTGAATCTGATTCCTCGCTTCTTTGATGTGAGCGGGGGAGCCATCAAGATCGATGGCAACGATATTCGAGACGTAACGCTGGCATCTCTGCGCGCCCAGATTGGCGTGGTGACGCAGGAAACCATCCTCTTCAATGACACGGTGCGCAACAACGTCGCCTATGGGCAGCCGCACGTTACCGAAGAAGCCGTGATTGAGGCCGCCAAAGCTGCCCTGGCCCATGACTTTATTCTGCGCCTGCCGGAAGGCTACGACACCATGATTGGCGAGCGCGGACTGCGGCTTTCCGGCGGTGAGCGCCAGCGCATCGCGATTGCCCGCGCCCTCCTTAAGAATGCTCCCATTCTTATCCTGGACGAGGCCACATCCTCTCTCGATACCGAGTCTGAAGCACTGGTGCAGGGCGCATTACAGAACCTGATCTCCGGCCGCACTGTCTTTGTGATTGCGCACCGGCTGACGACGGTCCGCCACGCTGACCGCATCGTGGTACTGGAAGGCGGCCGAATTGCCGATTCCGGCACGCATGAAGACCTGCTTACCCGCCTGGGAACCTACCGCAAATTATATGAATTGCAGTTTATGGAATTAGACCCCAAAATGGTTGACGAACCCGGCATCGTTGTCCGTGAGCCCCAGGTCAAAAATTGACGGTCTAAAAACTAACGATTAAAAACTAAAGGTCTAAACAACAAACTATGTCCATCCGCTCTATGACCGGATTCGCGCAGGTGAAGTCCCAGGCAGGTGAAGGGACCTCGTTTACGCTGTCCTTGAAGTCCGTCAATCATCGCTTTCTTGATCCCCAGCTTCGCATGCCGGTTGAGATGGACGAATTGGAAATGAAAATCCGTCGCATCCTGAAAGAACGGCTGGCGCGCGGACATGTGGACGTGACGCTCGGCGTGGACCGGCGCGGGGGCGCGGGCTACGAATTTAATCGCGAACTGGTAGGCGGTTATGTTGAGGCTTTCCGCAAAGCCGCGCGCGAATTCGGCACCACTGGCGAGCCGGACCTGAACAATGTATTCCGCATGCCCGGCGCGTTGGGAGCCATGACGCCGCTTGATGGCAATTTTGAAACTTCTGTCCTGGCTGCGCTGGAGCAGGCAATCCAGAAGTTGAATCTCATGCGCGAGCAGGAAGGGCGCGGCATGGAAGCCGAGCTGCGCCGCCGACTGGCATCATTGGAGCAGGCGACCAACGAAGTTGATAAGCTGCGCGCCTCCGTATCCAAGGCTTATATGGAAAAGGTTCGCTCTCGCATGCAGGAGCTCATCGAGAATGCCGATGAAGACCGCATTCTGCAGGAAGCCGCCATTCTGGCCGAACGCAGTGACATTCAGGAAGAACTGGTTCGCCTGACTACCCACATCGACCACTTCCGCAAGCTGCTGGACCAGGGCGGAGAAGTAGGCAAGAAGCTGGACTTCCTTTTGCAGGAACTTAACCGAGAAGCCAACACGTTGCTCTCCAAAACTTCCGGCGTGGCCGGTGAAGGCCTGCGCATCACCGAACTGGGGCTGCTGATGAAATCGGAGATTGAAAAATGCCGGGAGCAGGTACAAAACCTGGAATGAGCAGCATCCGGTACATCATCTCCGCGCCTTCCGGCTCCGGCAAAACCACGCTCGTCAATGAGCTGCGCCAGTATGTGCCCAACCTGGAATTTTCTATCTCTTACACCACGCGCCCGCCCCGCGGCAGTGAGCAGGATGGACGCGAGTATCACTTCATTTCGCGCGAGGAATTTGAGGCCATGATCGCGCGAGACGCGTTTCTTGAGTATGCGCAGGTTTTCGATAAATACTACGGGACTGCCCGGTCAGTCTTGCAGCATGCCGAAGAGGTTGGCCATGACTTGCTGCTCGATATCGACGTGCAGGGCGAGCGCCAGGTCAAGCAGAAGATGCCGGATGCAGTAAGCATTTTTGTGCTGCCGCCCAGCCGCGCCGAGTTGGAGTCCCGCCTGCGGAAACGCAGCCTCAGTGAAAATGTTCTGGCGGAGGAGGTCATCCGTCGACGGCTGGACGAGGCCCGCCGCGAGATTGAGAACTATCCCAACTATGATTACATTTTGATCAATGACCGCCTGGAGCAGTCCGTGGACCAGCTGCAGGCCATTGTTCTGGGCGAGCGCATCCGGCGTTCGGGCAAAACGCCGTCTCCGGCAGAAAAGCAATATCTAGCAACAGCGGCGAAATGCCTGAAAGCGAACATGGAAGACAAAATCAGGGATATCCTGACCACGTTTGAAGTGCCAGCCCCTGCCGCAAGGGAAGCGAAGCGCTGACCAGACTCAGCCTTTTGCCACACCTCCAGTCTCACTCCCGTCACTATGCCCGAGCTTGCCAACCGGACTAAAATATCCCTATGAAGGTCGCGCTGGGAGTCACCGGAGGAATTGCCGCTTATAAGGCGGCTGAACTCGTTCGCCTGTTGCAGGACCGGGGTATTCGCGTGCAGGTGGTGATGACGCGAGCGGCGCAGGAGTTCGTCCGGCCGCTGACCTTTGCCGCGCTCAGCGGTGAAAAAGTAATCACTGATCTGTTTGGCGCCGGGGCCGAAGATCCGAATATTGACTCCGCGGTCGAGCATATTGCCGTGGCTCAGGCCATTGACGCACTTGTTGTTGCGCCCGCTACGGCCGACGTGATCGCCAAGTTCGCTCACGGCGAAGCCAATGACTTTTTGACGACATTATTTCTTGCCACCACAGCGCCGGTCGTCATCGCCCCGGCTATGAACGTGAACATGTGGGACAACGCAGCCACGCAGGCGAATATCCAGACGTTGAAAGCTCGCGGTTTTGTAGTCGTGGAGCCCGACAGCGGCTATCTGGCCTGCGGCATGGTGGGAGCAGGACGGTTGGCGGCAAATGAAACGATTGTTCTGGCCGTACTGAAAGCCTTGAAAGCGGAGCAGGACATGGCCGGGGAAACAGTGCTGGTCACGGCCGGACCTACGCGCGAGCCGATTGATCCGGTGCGTTACATCGGGAACCGCTCCAGCGGCAAGATGGGCTATGCGCTGGCAGAAGCCGCGCTGCGTCGCGGCGCCAGAGTTATTCTGATCTCCGGTCCCACGGCGCTGAAGCCGCCATCTTCTGCCGAAGTTATTCAGGTGCAGACGGCGCAGCAGATGCGCGATGCCGTGATCGCGCATTTTGACGGCGCCACGATCGTGATCAAGGCCGCCGCGGTAGCGGATTTTACCGTGCGCGCCACGAATGAAAAGATCAAGCGCAAAGGCCCTATGACGCTCGAACTGGAGCCCACCATCGACATTCTGGCCGAACTGGGCGCAAAGAAGGGAAGCCGCGTGGTTATCGGCTTCGCCGCTGAGACCAATGACGTGCTGGCCAATGCGCGCAAGAAGCTGGAAAGCAAATCGCTCGATGCCATTGTGCTCAACGATGTCTCGCAGCCCGGCATCGGCTTTGATTCTGAACGCAACGCGGTCACCATCCTTACGCACTCCGGCTCGGAAACCGTTCCAGAAACCAGCAAATGGGAAGTCGCTCACCGGGTGCTGGATGCTGTGGTGAAGGTAAAAGCATCGCGGGTTGCCTCTCCCTCTCGCCGGTAAATGCGCCGTCCGCTCTTGTTGTAAACTAATTTCCCATGCCCAAACCTCTCGATCCACAAACCAAAAAGCAGCTTGTCGCACGCGTGAAGTATTACAAAGAGATGGGCATCTATGATTTCTACCGGCGGCCGGTGGAAGAGGGCGCTGAAGTTATTTTGCAGCCGGCAGGCGAGAATCCACCTGTAAATACCATGACCCCAGCAAAAACCAAACCCGCATTAGCAGCAATGCCGCCCATCATCGGTGACAAGCCTTCGGCCTTGGAGCTGATCCGTCAGGACATCGGCGACTGCACGCGTTGCCGCCTGCACAAAGGACGGACCAACCTGGTTTTCGGCGTGGGCAACGTGAATGCCGATCTCATGTTTATCGGCGAAGGCCCGGGTGCGGACGAAGACGCGAAAGGCGAACCCTTTGTCGGGCGCGCGGGACAGCTTTTGAACAACATGATCACCGCCATGGGAATCAAGCGCGAGGACGTTTACATCGCCAACGTGGTGAAATGCCGTCCGCCGCAAAACCGTACGCCGGAAAAAGATGAGTGTGATACCTGCTCCCCTTTCCTCATGCGACAGATTGACGTGATCAAGCCGAAAGCTATCGTTGCGCTGGGCGCGGTTGCGGCCAAGAACCTGCTGGCCGTCAATGATTCCATGGCCAACCTGCGCGGCCGCTGGTATGACTTCAGAAACTCAAAGCTCCTTGTGACTTATCATCCGGCGTATCTGCTGCGCGATCCGCGGCAGAAAAAGGAAGCGTGGAAAGATTTGCAGATGGCGATGAAATTTCTGGGACTGAATCCGCCAGCGGCTAAGAACGAGCCGGAATAGCTTCGCGTCAATCGCAAGATTTCCCAAAAAGCCGGTATTTGTTCGCGCGCTTTCGGCCTCCGGTATTTCCCGTACAATCTTCTCTTAGCCCATGCCCATCTTTTGCGACGTAGCATTGCCGGTCCCGCTGGACATGGCATTCACCTACAAAATTGCCGAGCAACAGCCGGTGGTGGGTGGACGCGTGCTCGTCCCGTTTCGCAATCAGCGCGTTTCCGGTGTAGTGACGGCCCTGCATGACCGCCCGCCCTCCATGCAGGCGAAGACGGTGATTCAGGTGCTGGACACCGAGCCCGTGCTGGATGAAGGACTGATGAAGCTGGGCCAGTGGATCGCGCAGTATTATCTTGCGCCGATTGGCGACGTGTTCCGTGGAATGCTGCCGCTAGCGGCGGAAATCAAGAAAGCCAGGATGTACAGGATCACCGAAGTTGGCTACGAGGCTCTGCATGCATCGGCTACCGCTGGCTCGTCGCGCCGGTCGAAACAGGATATTGACACGCAGATGGTCGAATACGCGGTGCTGGATTATCTCTCGATGTCTGAAGAGGCGCTTGAAGGAACGATCCGCGCTGCGACGGGCGCAAATCGCCAGGTGCTCGATCTGTTGCTGCGCAAGAAATGGATTGTGCGGGAAGACGTTTCTTCCGTTCGCGACGCGCAGCGTACTGTGCAGGTGGCCGTGCTTAAGGAGTTAAGTGGCAAGCTGAATGAAAACCAGCAGAAGATCATTGCGTTCCTCCAGCAGCTCGCAGGCAGAGCGTTTGTGGAGCAGATTCGAACGCTTGATGTGCCGCGAACTACGCTGCAAACGCTGGTCAAAAGGGAAATAGTGGAACTGGTGGAGGAGCAGGCAGATTTCAGCGTGAGCAGCATGAAGAAGCGAGGTCCTTCCCATCTGGATTTCATCTTCAACGCGGAACAAAAAGCAGCGCTCACCACAATTCAAAGATCGGTGGAAGAAAGGAAGTTCTCAGTGTCTCTGCTGCATGGCGTGACCGGATCAGGCAAGACGGCAGTTTATCTGGCGGCGATGCAGGCGGTGCTGGAGCAGGGACGTGCGGCCATCCTGCTGGTCCCTGAAATTGGCCTCACTCCGGCCGCAGCAGCGAATCTGCATCAGGTATTCGGGGATGAAGTTGCCATCCTGCACTCCGCGCTCTCCGCCGATGAGCGCGCCGAGCAGTGGCACCGCATTCGGCGTGGCGAAGCGCGGATCGTCGTTGGGACGCGTTCGGCGGTCTTTGCGCCGGTAGAGAATCTTGCGCTGATTGTGGTGGATGAAGAACACGACAGCTCATACAAGCAGGAAGAAACGCCGCGCTATAACGGGCGCGATGTCGCCGTGGTGCGTGGCAAGCTTACAAACTCGGCGGTGGTGTTGGCTTCAGCCACGCCGGCGGTTGAGTCATACCACAACGCGGAAGCAGGGAAGTATCGGCTGATTGAATTGAAAGAGCGCGTAGAGCGGCGCCCATTGCCTGAAGTCGAACTGGTGGACATGCGGTCAGAGTTTCAGCAGACCGGAGAAGACCAGATTTTCTCGCGGCAACTAATTCAGGAAGTCACAGACCGGCTGGATCGCGGCGAGCAGGCCATGGTTTTGCTGAACCGCCGCGGATATTCGTCAGTGGTTCTATGCCGCGCCTGCGGTGAGACGCTGCAATGCAAGAACTGCACAATCGCCATGACGTTTCATAAAGCCGCGAACCGCATGGAATGCCATTATTGTGCCTATCGGCAGGCCGTGCCTAAGCGCTGCACGGCATGCAACAGCGAGCATATTTTCTTTCTTGGTACGGGATCGGAGAAAGTTGAAGAGCGGCTGCATGGTGCATTTCCGCAGGCGCGTATCGGCCGCCTTGACCGCGATACCGTGCGCAATCACCACGACTTTGAGCGCGTGCTTAATCAGTTTCATGCGGGAGAGATAAATCTGCTCGTCGGCACGCAGATGATCGCCAAGGGGCATGATGTTCACGGTGTGACGCTAGTGGGCGTGGTGGGAGCAGATT
>DATCAX010000339.1:0-7736 GCA_036512375.1 Candidatus Angelobacter sp.
GGTACCGCGCCGACTGTATCAACCCGGTGACCGACGACACCGCGCTGCGCAGACGATACAGACCCAGCACGTTATTGACGAGAGGTACCGCCATGGCCGTCATCAGGATCACAATCACAAGCACAAACAGCAGTTCCAGCAAGGTGAAGCCGTGAACATGCCGCCTGCGTCGCGGGTTCATCGAATTCCGGTATCGCCAAACCGGGCTACACGTCATTAAAACTTCTCCTATCCCACTCCGGCCGTCGAGGGCTGGTAAGTGGATGCCAGTGTTGTACTTCACCCAAGTGAGTGATTCAACTTACTAAAGGACCTCTTGCCAGCCCTGCCGAGCCAGGTGCCGCCGTACTCTCAAGTATTTCCAAACCGCTGATTCACAATGCGTTGTTGCTTCCGCACAGTCTGTTTTTGCCCACAGCAAGCGCATTTTCAAAACCTATGCTTTAAGAAGAGTCCTTCTTCAAAAGATATCGGCCAAGACCAGAGGGTCTTTAGCGTTGGGGAGAGTTCCAAAGTACTCTGGGGAAAATTTAGTGTCAACGTGCAACGGGAGATTGGCGGAAACTAAAGTAATAGAACCTTTGACGTGCGAGCGGCTCAACGAATCGACTTTTGGACGGTACGTATCCGGAATTGATCCCGCCTGGACTGGCTGCGATTGGGCAAGAGTCGCCCGGGGAAATGGGATTCCCGGTCTGGCCGACATTAGCTGTAAAATAGGAGGCAGCCATGAATCGCACACGCCTAACCCTCTCTTGCTTCCTCGCGCTGCTTTTGCCGGTGGCTTCATTTGCGGGAAAGAAACCTGTAGTGCCGGAACAAAAGACAGCGTCGATCAACGTGACCGTGATCAGGAACGCAAACGGCAAGCCCGTAAAAAATGCGGAAGTTGTCCTTCATCTTGTCGATTACCATGGCAAGCCAAAGCAGGAAGGTCTGGAACTTAAGACCCACGATGACGGTAAGGCGGAGGCGACCGGCATTCCCTACGGGAAAGTCCGAATTCAGGTGATTGCCCCGGGATTCAAGACTTACGGGGAAGACGTTAGTATCGATCAGCCCAATCTGGAACTCACCATCAAATTGCAGAAACCGGCCGAACAGCTTTCCATTTACAAATGACTTTGCCGGCATTCTGGGCAGGCAGCACGTGCGCGTCCGGAACCGGCAGCGTTTTGCAATTCAGCAGCATTTCGGCACGAATCTGTGTGTCGCTCCTTGACATTACTGCGCAGGAATGTCATTTCTAGTAGCTTTATCTAACGCGCACATTGCAGAGCAGAGAAAGGTCTTTTGAAAGTCAGGGTCTTTTTTCACGGAAAATGTTTTGACGGGACGGCCTCGGCTGCTTTATTTTCCCGTTTCTACCGCGAACGCATCCGTTCTGACGTGGACTTCCAGTTCACCGGCCTGGTGCATCGCGCGGGCGCGCTCTTCAATGAAGCCGATTTTGACGGCGACGAGAATGCGATTGTCGATTTCAAGTATTCCGCATCGCCCCGCATCACCTGGTGGTTCGATCACCATCAGAGCGCTTTTCTCTCTCCCGCGGACGAGGAGAACTATCGCACCGGCGATAAGAGCCGCAAGTTTTTTGATCCTGACTTCAAGTCCTGCACCAAGTTCCTGGCACAGGTGGCGGAGCAGAAATTTGGCTTTGATCCGCGCCCGGTGGAGGAACTGATCCGCTGGGCGGACATCATTGACGGCGCCCAGTTCAAGAGCCCGCAGGAAGCCGTGGAGATGGCAGAGCCTGCCATGAAGCTGACCATGGCGATTGAGTCCACAACCGATCCTGATTTTTTGCCCCGGCTCATCCCTTATCTGGTGAGTGAGCCCCTGGCGCAGGTACTGAAAGAGCCGTTTGTGGCGTCGGTTGTGCCGCCCCTCATGGAGCGCCATCGCAAGTCGATTGACATATTGCGCCAGCGTTCAGAGTGCAAACAGGGAACCATCTACTTTGACATCAGCGATCAGGACCTGGAAGGCTACAACAAGTTCATTCCTTATTATCTGCACCAGGATTCGGTGTACAGCGTCGGGCTTAGCAGCAGCAGTTTCCGGGTGAAGGTTTCCGTGGGTTCCAATCCGTGGACCGACCGCAAGAATATGGTTAACCTGGCCAAGATCTGCGAGCGCTATGGCGGTGGCGGCCATGCCCGAGTGGGAGCCATCTCATTTCCTCCTGACAAAGGCGATCAGGCTCGCACGGCCGCGGCAGACATCGTGGCAGAACTGCGGGCGGCGGAGACAGCTTCTGCTCAAGCAACCTGAGCTTAGGAAGGCAGGTTTTCGCGTCCCTCCGTCGTCCGCAATGGCCTCTAGAACTAAGGAAAGTACCTAGTTCTCTTCTAATTCCCGATCCGGGAATAGTGCGTTGATTCCCGGAAGGGGATTGATGCAGAGTAGATGCTTGGTTACCCTCAAAATAACCCTCACCGGCAGGTGAGAATCAAAATTAAATGGAGAGTAAGAGCAGTGCAGAACATCCATCGGTGTCTGGCTGCTGTTGTCGTCTTTGGTCTTTCTCTGACTGGGGCGGCACAGCAGGGCACATCCCAGCAAAGCACCCCAAAGTTAACAGCGAAGCCCCCGGCGAGCGCCAAGACCGGTACAGTCAAGCTGACGAAAGAACAGAAGTTTGTTATCGATACGGTGCGAATGGCGGTAGCCCTGCCGGAGCCAGACCCTCAGGACAGACTGCGCGTTCTCTCCTCCGCCGCAGAAGTGGTTTCGACCATAGACAAGAAGATGGCCCGCGGATTCTGGAATGAAGGCGCACGGATTGAGAGTGAGTTGGTGCGTGTTGGACAAACTCCCGCCGTCTCCATGATGTCCAGCGGCCTGGTGGATTGCGCGGCGGCACTGAACTTTGTGGAGAACCTGCCGGAAAGTGCCGTCCTGCGGGCGGAGCAGTCCTTGATTGGTGCGATTACCAGCTGTCCTAAACAAACACTGGACCCGGTTTCACGCAAACTGGATGCCGGGCTGGAGAAGAGTGTGGTAGCTCCACGAGCGCTTATGGCGGTGATGGCGGCACAAGGCGCGGGATCAGCGTGGTCACAGCACCACTTTGAAAAAATGTTTGGCGCGCTGCCAGATCCCAGGGAAAACGTTGCGGAAGCGGAGAATATTGCCGCCATGTACGCGCAAATGTCCGGATCTGTCGGGAAGGACATAGCCGCAAAAACTGGCCTTGAATTTCTCACCTGGCTGGGAAAGCAGGATGACTCTGCGTTGCGCGCGTTGTCAATCCGCATCACCACCGGCGCCATGCAGCAGGCTCTGGGCGACGAAGGCTACAAGAAAGCTCTGGAATCGGATCTTCTGGCCAACGCTACGGTGCAAAATGCCGGAGAGCAGCGTGAAATTGAGCGTCCGCAGCCTGAGGGTGTTTCCATTCTGTCTGCAATGGGCAACCGGGGCACGGACCAGACGGAGCGCCTGCGCGGTCTGCCCGCGACGCAAAGAGCGCGCGAAGCTGCCGCAAGCGGGTTTGCTTCCGGTACAGGTGGCGACAGACAACAGGCCGGCAAATATTTTGACATGGCATTCAGCGCGGCTGACGAAGTCTGGGATGCACGCACCCCGGAATTGAATGCAGCAGCCGTGGTACAGGAAATCAGCGAAGCCGCAGCGCAGGTGGATTCATTGAATGCTCTGGCCCGTGCGCAGAAGCTGCGTGACAGTTCCGCTCAGGCCATTGCCATGCTGGCTGTAGCGCGCGTAGTTGCAAGCAATGGCGTTACCCGATAACGCATTCCCCGATGAAAAGATCGGTTAATTTTTGAAAATTAGAGGTACGTAATGTTGTCAGGCAGGTCAATACGTTGGTAGGCTATCAACATCTCAAATCTTTCGATCAAGGTCTCCAGTTGGTCCATATCGTTGACGTCCAATGCCCGAAGTGTATGCGTAAGTTCAGAACCGTTCCCTCAGTCGTGGAGCATGCGGGCTGGGTTTACTGCTCGGTTTGCGGCACACGCATGAATATCTCAGATCCCAAGCCGGTCACTGCGCTATCGAAGGATAGAAGCGCGGCCCAGTAGGCGCAGAGCGACCGCTTTATCACAAATCGTTATCACAATCCAGGGGAATGCCGGACTCACCCTATTCGATGCGGGGCGACCGCCAACCGGGCGGGCCTTAGCCCGGAAGCACACATTTGTTTTGGCCCCAAAGTTACTTGCATGTGGCTGATTACCGTTGTGTACGGCGGGCTAAATCAACTAAGCTTGCGCCAACAAGGTTCCTGGAGAAATACCAAAATGTTCCACCCCAGATTCCGGCTGGCGATCTGCTCTGTGCTTGCTTTCGCGGGGATTGCCCCGGGACAACGCGCAGTTACTCATGAACAGTCGCCGCGCCAGGCCCTGATTGAGATGCTGTCAGGAGGCGAAGCTCCATTCAAGAAGCATTTGACCCTGGAGATGCAGAGCAAACTTCAGAACATGATGAAGGGCTCGCCTGATAATGCACCCAGCCCATTCCAGGTTTTGACCGGGGCAAACTCATCTGGCGGTAACAAATTCCAGTCGTTCGATATTGGGTCCATCCTGTTTGCCTTTAACAATCCCGAGCAACATGAACGCTATGAGGTTGAGATCGACAGCGAAGAGTCTCGCGGGGAAGAAGACACCATGGGTCTATCCTTGCACCTGGTGCGGAACGGCGTGGAACATGAGATTCCGGTGGGACTCCGGTTTGTAGTGAAACTTAAACGCCAGGCTGGTATCTGGCGGCTCAACGCGGTAACCCTGAGCGCTACGCTGCCGATGGGCGATCCCCGAATCTTAGAGAAATCCTGGTGGGGACCCGCGCTTGCGGCCGTTTCTGGATCTACCGACGACGCAAACGCCGCGTCGGCCGTGGTGATTGACGAACGTCCGAAAATGAATCCATTGCGAGCGGTCCGGATGATCGGCATGGCGGAAAACATTTACGTTCAACGGCATCCTGGAGCCGGTTATACCTGCTCTATCTCAGACCTGGTAAATATCGGCAAAGGCATGGATGAAGAAGGTATGTACAAGTTCATGGACGCCGAATTTGCCGACGGTCTTTATAACGGCTACCGATTCAGGATTACTGGATGTGAGCGGGCGCCGGCAAGAGTGTTTCGCGTTACCGCCGAGCCGGTGGGAGGACGCGGCACCGCTTATTGCTCTGACAATACAAATAACCTGCGCGCCGCCGACGATGGCCGCGGCGCTACCTGCCTGGTCTCAGGGAAAATAGCCCACAAATAGACGAAGGAGCAATCTCCTCCGTCTGCGTTTTGTGAGCTTTTCAAAAAAACTGCCGCGGACTATGACTTCTGCACTTGCAAATGGTTCTCCACGGAGAAAACTCCGGGGACGCCATTCGCGCGAATGTTGGCAGCATCTTTGTCCGATTGTGAATTCACTACGCCTTCCAGCGTAACGTGGCCATTCTTCACAATGATATGAATTGGCGGCACTGAGCCCATGGAATAACGGAAGAGCCGCTCATCATTGAAAATTGCCCGCGCCACTTGTCTGCGAATGCGATCATCGTTAGGTGAAGCCGGCAGGATCTCAATCTGGTTGATAACCGAGTCCACACCTTCAATCTTCTTGACGACCTTCTCTGCCGAATCTTTCAGGATCGCATCCTGCACCTGACCCATCAATGTGACTTTGCTGCCGTCCACTTTGTACTGAAGGTTGTCAAAAATGGTGAGCTGAGGAAGCATCACCAGTTCGTGAAAAACTTCGCGCGAAATCCTATCCTGGAGGCGCTGTGAACCGGTGCCAGTCTGCGGATTGCCGTCAGCATTTTGGGCCAATCCGGCGCCCGACATCACAACACACATCGCCCCAGCTAAAACACAACCTAATAGTTTCTTCATCGTTTCTCTCCTGCCACATGTAGCTTGCATTCCCTGAATAACTTGGATGCATGAGCTATTGCTGATGTTTTCGAGGGCAGTTCTAGCGGAGTGGCGACGCAATTTTTGGCCGTCATTCGCGCCTATAAGCGATTGCTTGCGTGTTACCTAGGGTGAAACCCCGCTTGTTCGGGTGTCCTGTGTGAGTACAATCGTAATCAATCTCCCCAGCGCCCAGACTAAAAATGCCATTGAAAGACGCACAATACTGTGCGGATTACTGAAGTACTGTTGTGAGTTATTAGGATCTGCTAAAGAATGACGGTACATCAGGCCGGTGGCCTTTGGTTTGGCTCTGGCTTCGAATTCATGACTAGGAGAAGTTAAATGAAAAAATATATTATGATTTTTGCTCTGGCGATGTTTGCTCTGTCTACAGCAAGCTTTGCCGGCACCACTGCGACCGGCACCAACACGGTTGCGCCGACGTTGCAGATTTCGGCCACCATTCAATCAGCTGTTCAGCTCACGCTGAGCACGGGCACCGTCGCCACAGCCCATTGCGCCGTCACTGCGGGTGGAACCACAGATTACGCGATGAACTTCGGAACGGTTGACGCTCTCGGAATCAATGCCGGCGCTTGCAACAAGTTTGCTCCGACGACGCCAGGAACCACCAACGCCATCTATTGGTCTGATTATACCGTGACCCCGATCTATACCAGCCAGTCGGTGCTGGGCACCGGTACGACGATCAAGGCCCAAGTAACAACCGATTTTCCGGGCGCCGCACACAACATCCTCATCGTGCGTGATTCTGCCAACTCCCCCGCAGTCCCGGCAGCTGCAGGCAGCTTTACGGCGATGGGCACAGCATCTGCTGACACCATCGTTACTGGCGCAGCCAGCGGCACCGCGCAGACGCGCTACATCGGTGTGGCGGTAACGCCCGCCAGCGGCCCTACCGTTCTGACCGGACCTCAGACGGCCACGGTCACCTTTACTTTGACGGTCCTGTAATTCGGGTACTTTTGTACTGACCCGCAATCATTGGTGTATGTCGTGAATTCGAAAACGAGAGCAACAAATGATGCCACCGCTACATTCCCAACCCTTCCTGCCGATAAACTCGGAGGCGGGGTGTGGGGGTGGCGGACACAAAAAGCCGGCTCTCTCCGTCTTAACGGAGCCACCGCTTTAGCCGGATTGCAAACGGCCACGATCACACTTACTTTACTTTTACAGTTCAGTGACAGGCAGTAATTTTCTGGGTTTCCAGTAGTAGCCATTGTGAATAGGGGATGATGAGAGTATGCGACCATGACCTTCGATTCCCACGCTTCCACGCCGTGAAGTCCGGTGGGAACGTGTGCGGCGCGTCGTGTGTCCGGTTGCGGTTGGTGTTCATTGTTCTCTCATTGTTAATTCTGGCAGGAGCCAGGCAGGCCCACGGCGCTCCCAGTTTCTCGCTGCTGCAAGCGCCGGGTGGCCTGGGCGGAACCCTGGTTGGAAGCAACTACGTCAATACATTCGGTACGATGAACGCGCTGGGAATCGGCGCGCAGCAAAGTGGTCTGACGTTAACCGTGCTCAGCAATGGCGCACTGTACTTCACACCGTTCCAGGTGAGGTTTCAAGGCCTTGGCGGGAGCCAGAAAGCGTCGCTCACCGCATACGTGAGCACCAACTTCGCTCATCCTCTGGCCCAGGTGATTCAGGACTGTCCGAATACAGCAACCTGCACAATCTCCGGCGGATATGGCGTTATGTCGACGGTGCAGGGTGCTCCCAGCGCTGTTGCGACAAATCTCGGTAATGTGACGGTAACCTCGGGAATCGGGATCTTTGTCCCCGACAACAACGGCGCCGGAGCATTTAACGGCGT
>DATCAX010000340.1:0-7091 GCA_036512375.1 Candidatus Angelobacter sp.
CGCCGTGGAAAATTTGAAGTCGAACTCACGCGGGATGGTGGACGTGAGCGCGCTGGCGGCGCAGATGAATGAAGACGTCGCCGGGCTGATGCTTACCAATCCCAACACGCTGGGCATCTTTGAGCAGGAGATCCACAAGATTGCCGAGATCCTGCATGAAAAGGGCGGACTGCTTTACATGGACGGCGCCAACATGAATGCTCTGGTGGGCAAGACCCGCCCCGGCGACTTTGGCGTAGACGTGATGCACCTGAACCTGCACAAGACATTTTCTACGCCGCACGGCGGAGGCGGACCGGGATCTGGGCCAGTGGCTTGCAAGAAGATTCTTGAGCCGTTTCTACCCAAGCCGGTGATTGTGGAGCGGGCGGATGGCACGCTGGCGTTTGATTATGATCGGCCGAAGTCAGTGGGACGAGTGCGCATGTTTTATGGGAACTTTGGCATGCACGTACGCGCGCTGGCTTACACGCTGGCCAATGGTCCGGACGGCCTGCGGCAGACCACGGAAGACGCGGTGCTGAACGCGAATTACATTCGTAAAAAACTGGAAGGCGATTACCAGCTGCCGTACCAAAGCGCGTCAATGCATGAAGTGGTTTTCAGCGACAGCATTCAGGAACAGAAAGGCGTGAAGACGGGAGACATTGCCAAGCGGCTGATCGATTACGGCTTCCATCCTTATACTGTGTCGTTCCCACTGATAGTGCACGGGGCGATCATGATTGAGCCCACGGAGAGCGAGTCACTGGAAGAACTTGACCTGCTGGTGGACGCGATGAAGTCGATTGCCCGCGAAGTAGAAGAAGATCCGGAGTTCGTGAGAAATGCGCCGCACACCACACGAGTAAAGCGGCTGGATGAGACAGGCGCGGCGAGAAAGCCAATACTGAGGTGGAAGCCAGCGTCGGCGAAAAACGCCGGGGAATAAGAGATGGGTTCACCGCAAATGGGGCGAAGGTCGCAAAGACTGCCGAATTTTGCAGGGTTCATGTTTAGCTACGTAACCCGTTAGAGTCGCAAATACGGCTTAATAAGCGTTTTAGCGGATTAACCAGGCTGGCCCAGTCCTATACAGTTCTTAACTATAGGGATCTCTCGTTTTCGCTCGAGACTGCGGAAGAACACCTAAGGTAACATTTCCGGTGTCTAAAGCTTGAGGTACACTTTCTGTTAGCCATGTCATCTCTGAAGTCATACTTTCTCTGTCTGCTTCTTTCTATGTTTGCTGCGCCGATGGTGCTGGCGCAAACTGCTGCTGCCGGAGCCACTGACCCGGTATTGCTGCATACGCTGCAGCAGGAGCTTGATCGCGCCATGAGTTCGCTGAGCAAGGCTGATCCCGCGCCATATTTCATCAGCTATGCGGGGAACGAAGAGTTTGGTTCCGTCATTATGGCCAGCAATGGCGCGCTGATGGCCAACATCAAGCGGCACGACCGGACGGTGGATGTTTCTGTCCGTGTGGGCAGCCGCGATCTGGACAACACGCACGGCGAGAACCGCTTTAACGCTGTGACAACGGCTTCACTGCCGCTGGAAGACAAGCCGGATGCGATTGCGCGCGTGCTGTGGATCAACACCGATCGGATGTACAAAAAAGCCGCGCAGGGGTTTCTGGAAGTGAAGACGAATACCAAGGTTCGCGCCGATGAGGAAGATGGGTCGCCGGATTTTTCTTCAGAGAAGCCGCAGGTTTTTATCGGCAAGGAAATTGTTCCCCCGAAATTCGACCAGCATGAGTGGGAAGAGAAAGTCCGCAGGCTGTCCGCGATCTTCAAGAAATATCCTGACATTGAGAGCTCTACGGTAGTGCTGCTGGTGCAGGATGCCACGCGTTATTTTGTTTCCAGCGAAGGCTCGCGCCTGGTGGACTCGCGTCCGCTGATCCGGGTGCTGGCGCTGGGGAGCACGCGCTCGGTCGATGGGATGGAGCTGGCGCGGTCGGAAACTTTTGATGCGTCCACTTTTGACAAGCTGGAGTCAGAGCAGGTGATCGCGGCGAAGATCGAAAAGATCGCACAGGACCTGCAAAAGCTGAAGAAGGCACCGGTGGTTGAGCCGTTCAACGGACCAGCGCTGCTTTCAGGGCGCGCGGCAGCGGTGTTCTTCCATGAAGTGGTGGGCCATCGGCTGGAAGGGCAGCGGCAGCGCGGAGAAAACGAAGGCCAGACGTTTACGAAGATGATCGGGCAGGCAGTGTTGCCGAAGTTTTTGAGTGTGGAAGACGATCCAACATTGGCCAAACTGGATGGCGTGGAATTGAGCGGCAACTATAGTTACGACGAAGAAGGCGAGAAGAGCAAGAAGGTGGAGCTGATTTCGAACGGCATCCTGAAACAGTTCCTGATGTCGCGCATGCCGGTCAAGGGATTTTTGCAATCTAACGGGCACGGGCGTGGGCAGGCTGGCATGATGCCGGTGGGACGCCAGGGAAACCTGATTGTTCGGTCGAATAAAACGGTGGCGGATTCGCAGTTGCGGCAGGAATTGATTAACGAAATCAGGAAGCAGAAGAAACCGTTTGGACTTTACTTTGAGGATATTGCCGGCGGATTTACGCTGACGATGCGCAACATGCCGCAGGCTTTCCAGGTGATGCCATTGATGGTGTGGAAAGTTTATCCGGATGGGCGTGCGGACGAACTGGTGCGGGGCGTAGACATTATTGGAACGCCGCTGAACGCGCTGAACAGGATTGTGCTGACGGGGCAGAAGATGGACGTGTTCAACGGCGAGTGCGGAGCTGAGTCGGGTTCGGTTCCGGTTTCTGCGTCCGCGCCTGCGATGCTGTTTTCAGAGATTGAGGTGCAGAAAGTGTCGCAGGGGCATGAGCGACCGCCGTTGCTGCCGCCACCGGGTATCGAGAAGGCGCAGGTCGCCAACCAGCAACAATCCAGCGCCAAGCCGGAGGTGCACTAATGCGCCGCTTGATCCCGAGTCTTCTTCTTATGTTGTTCCTATCGGTCGCTGCGCTAGCTGGCGATAGCGGCGCTGCGCCTGCGGCCGCATCGGTTTCATCGAACGATCATGGCGACGCAGTGTTGAAGGCCATGCTGGCCGAGTTGAAACGGTCGCAAGAAAAGCTGCAGCTCGGACAGTTGCAGAGGCCGTATTACATCGACTACCAGGTCACGGAAATTCAGGACAACATCGCGGACGCGACGCTGGGCGCGCTTCGCACTGACCAGCTCAACAGCGGCCGGCTGGTGCGCGTGGTGGTGCGCATTGGCGACTACAAGCAGGACAGTTATTTCGGCGAAGGCATGGGCGCGGTGGAAGTAATGCCCACCGACAATGACGAGATGGCTCTGCGGCGGCAGCTCTGGCTGGCCACGGACAAGGCATATAAGTCCGCGCTGAGCGGCTTTACCGAGAAACAGGCGGCGCTCAAAAGCGTGGAAACTGAAACAGACCTGGCGGATTTTTCCGAGGAAAAGCCGGCGCAGTCTGTGCGCGACCTGGCCAAGCTGGATGTGGACCTGGACAAATGGAAGCAGGAGATTCGCGCTACCTCAGACTTGTTCCGAAGCGATCCCAGCCTGGAGATAAGCAGCGCCATGCTGAATTTCCGCGTGCTGAACCGCTACTTCGTCAACACCGAGGGAACGGTAGCGCGCAACGGCAAGACCATTTACACGCTCCTGTTCTCCGGTTCCGATCAATCCGATGACGGCATGCATCTGGAGCGCAGCCACGGCTGGATTGTGACCAAGCCCGACGAACTCCCCAAACAGGACGAGGTGGCGCAGGAAGCCAAGAAGCTGATTGGAAGCTTCGCGGCGCTTAAGAAAGCGCCGCTAGTGGAAGATGACTATCGCGGGCCAGTGCTGTTTTCGGCCGATGCGGTAACGTCTTTGTTTGAACGGCTGATTGTTCCCAACATTCTAGGCATACGTCCTGACCTGGGAAACCCGGCGCGCACCAATGGGGAATTTGCGTCGTATTACAAAGGACGCGTGCTGCCGGAGACGTTCACTGTGGTGGACGACCCGAAAGCCAAAGAGTTTGAACACCAGTCACTGGCTGGTTTTTACGATGTGGACGATGAAGGCGTGGAAGCACAGAAGGTAACGGTGATTGAGAAGGGCATGCTGACGAATTACCTGCTGGGCCGCGAACCGATCCGTGACTTTCCTCACTCGAACGGGCACGGCAGGACAGCGCTGGCAGGAGCGCCGCGTCCGCAGATTTCAAACCTGATCTTCAAGGCCGCTAACAGCATTTCGTTGGACGATTTGAAGAAAAAGCTGATCCAGATGTGCAAGGACCAGGGCCGTCCGTACGGATATTTTGTGGAGACTACAGGGCCGCAGCTCTCGCCAAGACTGCTGTGGAGAATCTACGTGAGCGATGGACACCAGGAACTGGTGCGGGGAGCGGTGTTCAAACAGCTCGATACGCGCGCATTACGTAGTGACATTGTGGCCACGGGTAATGACAATTACGTTTACAACCGGGCAGAACCGTTGCCCAGCGCGATTGTGGCGCCGTCAATCCTGTTTGGCGAACTGGATATTCAGCGGGCGAACAGGACGCGGGAGAAATTGCCGCAGTATCCGGCGCCGACGTTGAGTTCGGCGACGAAGTAAGAACCTTTACCACAGAGGACACAGAGGGCACGGAGGCAAAACCAACCTTCGTGCCTTTTGTATTTAAATTGAGCTTGTTCTCGCAGCCGCTCCGAACATATCGCTAACCTCCAGAAACCATTTACTATAAGAATTCCTTGTGCCTGCCGGCGCTTCGGAATATAGAACAATGGCCCGCATTCACGTACTTTCCGAGCACGTTGCCAACAAGATCGCCGCGGGCGAGGTGGTGGAGCGTCCGGCATCGGTGTTGAAGGAGTTGCTGGAGAACTCACTGGATGCTGGCGCGACACGCATCCGGGTACAGGTGGAAGCGGGCGGCAAGAAGCTGATCCAGGTGACCGACAACGGTTGCGGTATGGTCCGCGACGACGCGCTGCTGGCTTTTGAGCGCTACGCGACTTCAAAAATCAAAGATGCTGAAGACCTCTTGAATATTCATACGCTGGGCTTTCGCGGCGAGGCGCTGCCATCGATTGCGTCAGTGGGGCGGGTGCTGCTGGAGACACGTGCGATGGAAGAAGATGGCGGCACGGTGGTGGAGATAGCCGGGGGAAAAATCCTGCGGGTTGAAGAGGCGGGGCTGCCGCAAGGGACATCACTGGCGGTGCGCGACCTGTTCTTCAATACACCGGCGCGCAAGAAATTTCTGAAAGCGGAGTCAACCGAACTCTCGCACATCGCGTCCCTGGTGACGCATTACGCGCTGGCACATCCGGAGAAGCATTTTGAGCTGCACTCCGCGACGGACGCGATGCTGGTGGCGGCGCCGGTGAGTTCACACTCTGACCGTATTTACCAGATCTTTGGCCGTGAAACGCTGGACCAGTTGGTTCCGCTGGCGGCAACGATGAAGCTGGAGCGCATGGGAATACCGGAGCCTCCGCCATGGCGGCGAGGCGAAGATTACCAGGCGCCGATCCCTGGCGACATACGACTGCATGGCTTCATTTCCAAGCCAGAGTTGCAGAAGCTGAATCGCAATTCTATTTATGTTTTCGTGAACGGGCGACTGATCCGGGACCGCATGGTGCAGCACGCGATTATTGAGGGCTATCGGAATATCCTGCCGCCAACTGTTTTTCCGGTGGTGCTCCTGTTCATCGAGCTGCCGAATGAAGAAGTGGACGCGAATGTGCATCCATCGAAAACCGAAGTCCGGTTCCGGCAGCATACGCTGGTGCATGATTTTGTGCGTGAGTCGGTAAGGGCGGCGCTGATGAAGGCGCGTCCAGTGCCGCAGTTCACGCGCGAGATCACAGCGCAACCCACGGCCGCACCCGGCCTGAGCCCGGGTGCGCAACAGCATGATGAATTCGCGCTGCGCCCCGAGACACTGCCGCCGGTTAATGAGCGGCTGCAGTTTGGCGGTGAAGCGATTGCAGTGGAAGGCAACATGGCCGTCAGCGGCTTTGGGGTGGTGGGTGCGCCGACGATGGCGCAGAGCGCGAACGGCCATGGAGACACTTGCGGCAACGTGCTGCAAGACGAGCCGCAGGCGGTGGTCGATCAACTGGCGCTGGCCAGCCTGAAGCCGGTCGGCCAGGTGCGGGATTCTTTCATTCTGGCGGTGAACGCCGATGGCTTGTGGATCATCGACCAGCACGTGGCGCATGAGCGGGTGTTGTTTGAGAAGATCCTGCGGGAGCGCGGCCAGAATGATGCAGCCCAGGACGGCCAGCGGCTGCTGATGCCGCTGCTGGTGGAATTGACACCGGGACAACAGGCAGTTTTCGCGGAAATTTCAGAAGAACTGCGGCGCAATGGATTTGAGGTTGAACTGTTTGGCACGCGGACAGTAGCGGTGAAGACGGCGCCGGGAGGCGTGCGTCCCGGCGATGTTGAGAAGATGCTGGTGGAACTGCTGGACCAGTTTCAGAAGGAAGAGCAGGTACTGAACCTGGATAAGATCCGGGGAAAGATTGCGGCCAGCATCGCGTGCCACGCGGCCATCAAGATCAACATGCCGCTGGAACAGAACAAGATGGAATGGTTGCTGAAGGAACTGGCGAAGACCGAGTGCCCGATGACGTGCCCGCACGGAAGGCCGGTGGTGTTGCGGTATTCTGTAAAGGAGATACAGAAGGCGTTTAAGAGGATATGAGGCTATATTTTGCGGGTTCTTCGAAGGTGACCTGCGATAAACTAACTATATGGAAGTCAGATTTACTCCTGAATTCGAAGCCGAGCTCAAACGTGCTGCAACAGAGCGTGGGCGCGCTGCCGACCAACTGGTGCAGGAGATTGTGGAAGCCTACCTGGACCACGACAAATGGTTTAGAACTGAAGCGCAAAAAGGGTTGACGCAATTGGATAACGGACAGAGCGTGAGCCATGATGAGGTGGTGGCACGCATTGAACGGATGTTCCAGCCCTGATGGAGATACGCTGGTCGCCGGAAGCTGCTTTCGACTTCACTGCAATAGTCCAGTACATTCGCCAAGATAATTCCTCCGCAGCGCTGCGTGTTGCACGCTCTATTTATGACGCCGTTGCACA
>DATCAX010000341.1:0-4688 GCA_036512375.1 Candidatus Angelobacter sp.
AGAAGCTGGTGGAGCGGACGAAAAAAATTACCGTGGGGCCTAGCGAGGATCCGGGGAACTACATGGGGCCGGTGGTGAGCGAGAAGGCGATGAAGAGCATCCTGAATTACATTGAGATCGGCAAGAAGGAAGGCCGGCTGATTCATGGTGGCGGCCCCGCAAAAGACGCAGGCGACGGTTACTTTATTCAGCCCACCGTGTTTGCCGATATCGCACCCACGGCGCGCATTGCCCAGGAAGAAATTTTTGGGCCGGTGCTGGCGGTGATCAAGGCGCGCAATTTTGAAGATGCGCTGGCCATTGCCAACAACACGGAGTTTGGGCTGACCGGCGCGGTGTACAGCACGTCGCGCGATAAGCTGGAGCGGGCACGTACGGACTTCCATGTGGGCAATCTGTATCTCAATCGCAAATGCACCGGAGCGACGGTGGGCGCACATCCGTTTGGCGGGTTCAACATGTCAGGCACAGATTCAAAAGCCGGAGGCCCGGATTACCTGCTGCTCTTCACGCAGGCAAAATCCGTGGCGGAAAAAATCGGCGATGCGGGGCCGATCTCTGACGACATGAATATGAAGGGCGAGGAATCGCGGTAGAAGGTTTTCGTGTGGCACAGTCCACTCCTGGCTGTGTCACACGCACATTTTTACAGAACGGATTAAGATTCCTTAATCCCAAAGATGCGCTACCACCGCGTAAAGAATATTTAAGTTCGAGTCTTCTGTGAACCCGCAGGGTTGTAATGTGCGTCTTACCTTAAACAGAGCACAAAATTTCGTCAGGAGACTTATCACGCGATGAGAAGTAAGTCTGTCTTATCCCCAGTAGCATTCGTTGCATTCATCTTTCTGTTCATAGCCTCGGGCTTTGCCCAGGATACTAAGTCGGAATTCAGCATTCAGGGAACGGTAAACCTGCCCAAGAACTCTGACAACATTGATATCCCGCATGACGCAACCAAGAGCGGCGGCTTTCTGATTGGCTACCGTTATCACCTGAACTCATGGTTCGCCATTCAGGGCGATTACGGCTACACACGCGACACACAAAAGTATTTTGACCCGTTCTTTGGCGAGACCGATATCAACACCAACATCCATCAGCTCACGGGCGAAGCCGTGATCAGCGCGCCTTCCAGGAGCAGAGTGCGGCCGTATGCGCTGGCCGGTATTGGCGGACTCTTTTTCCGTCCTACCAATTCGCTGAATAACTCGCTCGTCGGCATTGGTAACGGCAGCGGCAATAATCAGACCAAACCGGCGTTTGTTTATGGCGGCGGCGTGGATGTGAATATCAGCAAATTTCTGGCACTGCGAGCGGAATACCGCGGCTTGTTTTACAAGATCCCGGATTTCCAGCTTCCCGGTCTGGCCAGCGACAATTTCACTCACATGGCCGAGCCGTCCGTTGGACTGGTCTGGCGGTTCTAAGGTCCCCAGCACGATTTCCGGCCAGAGTTCCTGTTATGGGCATTTCCTTCGCGGGGCGTTCTTTACAGGGCATTGGCCGGAAGTCCAGGCTCTTCTTCCCAGGTGAAGGACTAAGGCCCTGGGCGAGAGAGTCTTTAAAAGCAGAGCTGAATGCAGGGATTATTTGACTTCAGCATCATTGCTGCCTGAGAATAGGGCCAGTTCTTAGCTGCAGTGCAGCAGCTATCATTTCTCCGACGGCGTGCCCGAATTCACCAGCGCGCCAGCGTTAGGGACGTCCAAAAATGGCCAGGATCCTTTGCGTAGACGATGAGCCGCATGTAGTCACCTTGAAATGCGCCATCCTTGAATCTGCCGGACATACAGTCACCGCTTCCACATCGGCCCGCGATGCCATGGAAAAACTGCAGAGCAACACCTATGACGCGGTTGTCACAGACTGGCGACTGGGTGATGCTAACGGCCGCGCCGTGGTGCAAGCTGCTAAAAATAACAGCAGCATGCCGGTGGTGGTTGTGTCAGGCTATGTCGCTGAAGCTTTTCAGGCCGCCGAGCCGCTTGCCGATTTGTACCTGGAAAAGCCGGTTAATCCTGAGGAACTTGTAACCATTGTGAATGAGCTGCTCAAGAGCAGCGAACGCGCCACATCGCACTGATGTTCCTGTCGCTTTCGCTTCCAACCGCTGGTGAGATTCCTGATCCAAAAGTTTCATCGAGCACTTGAGGCGAGCAGCTCGTCCACTTCAGCGTATCCAGATGGATAGTCAACGCCGCTGACGGACGCTCCTGCGCGCAGCAGCGCCTCCACTGACTCAGGCGATCGTCTGTTTGTCCAGTAAGAATCAACGCATGCTTTTACGGCGAGAGTAAGAGACGTTCGGCCCTTCGCGTCTTGTGCGTCAATCGGCGCACCGCGCTCAATCAGCAGCTTCACCGTCTTAGGCCAGGCTTTCCACGCCGCAACGTGCAGCGCAGTGCTGTCCTTGGCGATGTCAAAGTATGGATCGCCTTCATAACGCGCTGCAACGTTCACGCCGAGATGAAGCAACATCCGCACACCTTCGGCATTGTCGTTGCCGGCAAACTCAGCCAGCAGAGTTCCGCCTTGAGCAAGCAGTTCCGTTACCAGTCGCGGCTCGCGCGCCGTTATCTCGCGGAGATCTGCTGCGTCATTCATCGCGCATGCAGCAATCAGCCGATCAACTCCATCCAACTCAAGTGGAATTTCACGCCGCACCAATGACGCAAGCACATCTCCTCTGCCTCTGCGGGCCGCCATCGTCACGCCGGATCTGCCGTCAGCAAGGTTTGTCAGGTTTGGATCAGCCCCGTGATCAAGCATTAGTTCCATGTTGGCAAGAGCATTATCGCGGCGCAGCGCCTGATGAAGTGCCGTCAACCGCCAACGGGTCATCCGATTCGGATCAGCCCCGTGCTCCAGCAGATACTTCATGCCTTCATAATCGTGCATGTCGGCTTTGCGCAACAGCATGGTTGTAAGACTGTCGACGTTGAGCTTGCCACTCTCTACCAGCACGCGTAGTGCGGCGTTGTCATAGCTTTCCGGCGAGTGGTACGGCGTTTCTTCTTCGTTGGGATCGGCGCCGCGTTGCAAGAGCAGCCGCGTCAGCTCTGCGTGATGAGCGACTCCGGCTGCACCGTATAGAGCGGTTTCAAATTCGCGATGTTCATCGTTCGACCAAAAGCCAGTATTCGGATCCGCGCCCGCATCGAGGAGCGCCGTGGCTGCGCGCACAAAAGCTGCTGATCGCGTTTTATCGAGCCGAAGATATTTCGACAGGCAAAGGTACACCAGCGCATCGCCATCATAAGGCTTCTCTTTACTCGTCGCGTTTCGCGGATCAAGAGAGATAAAGCGGCGGACAGCGGCATCATCGCCCAGAATCGCCGCTACGTGAATACTCGAGCGCGCAATTTCGGGATGCGCTGCCACAATCGCTTCCGCAGCGTCCAGTGTTCCGTGCCATGTCGCCGCGTCAATGAATGTCGCCAGCGGATTGTCCAGCGACATGGCAGCTATCTCGCTGTTGATCACTTCAATCCGCTTCGCAAATTTCGGCCAGCTCTCAAAACCATATTCTCGAGCGATCACCAACTGCGCATCGGCAAGTGCCAACTTCGCATTACGCACTTCAGCCACTGCAAGCTTACTGAACTCCGGATGGCTTTCTTTCACGCGGCGCATCGCTTCCGCATCGGCTGATCGGCAGAGTTTCAGAAGTTCTTTGGCTTGTTTTTTATATTGTTCAAGATTGGGGCGGGCGGGCAGCGGCTTGGGATCCATCACGACCTTCCTTTCACGGTTACGCCTGGAGTCCGCCCGAATCAGGCTGAAAGAAAGTTCGCACTCTCAATTTGTTACGTAAGGTGGGCACGGCCCTTTCCGCAGACTGGATGCGCCCTTAGCGCTTCCTGCAGCGTAAAAGAAGTTTGCGCGCCGTGTCAAGGATTGTGAGGGTGGCCGCGACGCAGGTTTTGGAACAACATTAAATTGAACTATCTAAACACGCCATCTCGAGCCGCGTTTTGTGACGGCGCGCATTCTTCAGCGCCGGAGTAGCGGCGAGAGACCTTGTGTTTAGCTGACCAATTTAAAAAACACAAGGTCCTTCAGGGCTACTCGCCCGCTGATGAAGGCGCGGGCTCCCTCACGCCCTTCAGGATGACGGTTCAGCTAAAGGTTATATTTTTGAATTGAGCAACAGCCACACAGTAGGGATTTCAAGTAGAGGTAGGCAAATCAAACCGCACCATCACTCTAGAAGCAAGCATAAAATTGGCCCCGAGAAATTCGGGGCCAATTTGATCGTGAGTTTAAGTTTTACCTCGCCGGAGTCGCTGCCGCCACTGAAGTCGCCGCCGCTTCAGCCAGAATACGATGGTGGATCGTAAATAGCGCCAGCTCCAGCCGGTCAGACACGCCAATCTTGTCATATACGTTGCGCAGATAATTCTTGATCACCTGCTCCGTGGTGCCCAGCTGTGTGGCGATCTCCTTGTTCTTGTATCCCTGCACAATCAGCGCCACAATCTTCAATTCCTTGGCTGTCAGCCGGTCGCGGACACGCGCACCCACCAGGTCATTCTCCGCGGTCTCTTTGCTTTCCTGCGTGTCCTGCACCCAGGTTTCGCCCTTGCTGACCTTGCGCACACACTGCACCAGGGCTTCGCCGCTCACGTTGCGGTAGATCACGCCATTGACGCCGTTGGTCAGGTAATGCCGCGAATCCTGTCCCG
>DATCAX010000342.1:0-2477 GCA_036512375.1 Candidatus Angelobacter sp.
CGCGTAATTTCAGCGGAACAGGATAAGCCCGTAGCGCTCCTCGCAAGATGGACCGATGGCGATGCGGGTAACGGAAATGGGAGCAAGCGAAAGCTGCCCTGTAACGGGGCAGATAGAGGTTGCGTCGCCTCAGGGGGACAAGATCACCTCGCCGGAAACGGAGCTGACTTCCTGTTGGTGCTCAGCTCGAGAACTCTTGAGGAACCGATGCATGAAGCACAGCAAATGACGATGGCGTAAGCGGTCTTAGCTTTTGTTTTCCATGCAAGGTGAGTTCGAGCTGAGTGTTGCGTCGACCCATTGAGACCGCCGCGTTTATCAGGACCTGGGCGATAAGTTCCGGATTGCCGACGATACTCCCAGAACCTCGTCTGTCGCTTCCCGCGACTCCGTTTTGTTGACCGCACATCCATCCCTACAGGTTGCCGAATAGCCGCCTGGGTAGATGGATCAAACTTGAGTGTCAGCGAACTCAAACACAGAAGAAGTGCAGGGCCGCGCCAATCAAAACTATCGCACGTGGCTAAGGCCGCAGGCCTTTGTGTGGAAAAAACCTTTTAGCGCCGCGAAGCTGCTGCCGCCGGAAATTCAATTCCGCGGGTATTCGCCCGCCCTTGCATCAGCCAACGACGCAAGGGTGAGGCTCCCAGCAGTATAAACGGACTTAAGCGGCCGGAGGTTTCTTTGGAAACTCTTTAATCGATTCCCCAATGAATTCGAGATAACTGCGAACATGGCCTTCCAGCTGATCCGTGAAATGGCTGGAAATCTCGGAAGCTCTTTCTTCCAGGTTCTTATTGCCTTCGTCCGTAGCCGACGCGATCATGTTCTGTGCGCTATCTCGCGCAATTTTCTCGAACGCTTGCGAAAGCTCAAGCATCTTTTCATTGCACTCGTTCACAACGGAAGTGGAGCTTTTCTCCAACTGGTGGTGAGTCTGAAGCAATCGTGCGTTCGCGTCACTTTCCAGTTGGTCCGTGACTCGCCTGTAAATTGCCAGCGATTCTTCCTTGAAAACGGTCTGAGATGCCACCAGTTTCTGAAAGTCCGCTCTCACTTCTTCCATCACAGGCGCAACCTGCTCTCGCAGCCGCAATACGAAGCGCTCCGTTGCTTTGGTGCGTGAGGTTTCGAGGTTGCGTTGCACCCGCTCAACCGTGCCAGTCGCCATAGTGTCGAGGTTCTGCTGGGCATTTTCAATATGTCGCTCGATAGCCCCAACCAAGCTCCCCTGGCTGTTTTTGACTATGGCCTGCGCTCCCTCGTTCAGTACTTTCAGCGCGCGCCGGGCCAATTCATCTTTCGAGGTCGCGATCACATGCTCAATCGTTCCGGTCGCCTCGTTCTGAATCTGAAAACGAAATTCGTCCAACAGACGCTTCCTTTCATTGGCTAACGTCATTGCTGCAATTTCAGAGACCGCTATTTGAACCTGATTGCTTAAGGCGTTCATCAGGTTGGCAAACCAAGGTGACAGTACAGCGGCCGCCTCATCTTTCTTCAAGACGGGAACAGGTGTAGCAGCTTCGGTCCGGGCCAGAGCCCGTTGCGGTTCGGTCCGCGCTACGAGCCGCGATTCTCGTGAATGACTCGCGGACTCCAAAAGATTGCCGGATTGCCGGGGAAACCAATCTGCTGGCGGCGACGAAATCCCCCAGATATTGCCGGCGATTTCGAGCTCCACGCCGACGTTGTACGTTGGATCGTTGGAGTTGTTTAGCCTCTGTATCGATTTCACCCGTGCCAGACTGGGGAATCCAGAGTGGCCTGTCGAGCACAGTCCCGTATCTAGGACCACGATGTCACCAGAACGAGGCTCATGTCTCATCTTGTAGGTGCAACCGTGACAACTAATCGAGCCTGTCGTAACTTCCTCCCGATAGGGTGCACGGGAGGCATCTACACTCTTCACTGCCAGCATGATGGCTTTGGAAATGCGCGAGCTGCGCCGTTTTGGTACGTTTGCGACCTGATTACATGACACTGGACCCTCCTACTCCCCCATCCACATTGGATAAAGGCCGTTGCAAGTCATTCCTCGAATTCTGGAGAACCGCTGGAATAGTCTCTCAGCGTCCGCGGAACTTCAACTGGTCGAACAGCCAGATGCGACTTGTATTTCGCCTGCCCATGTGTCCCACGCCCCTGGAGTACCAATCGCTTTTCGGCTGCCTTTGGCCGAAGTCCTCGCGGCTCAAGGCATGCCGTCCAATTTTTCCGAACTGTTCCCTCGACCAGTAGACCTGCTTTGGACGCCGGCGTAAATTGAGTCGAGTTATTGCGCTCCAGGGCAAGGACACCAAAATGACTGAAACATCCACTGCCGAGCACGCCGATCGCCGCGCGACGAGCCGGATTGATGTCCATATTCCTTTGTTCATCTACGGGTCTCTATTAGGTGGCGATCCGTTTTACGAGGAGACTCTTACAATCTCCATCAGTGGAACTGGCGGATTGATCCTGTTGGTGAGTAGTGT
>DATCAX010000343.1:0-3306 GCA_036512375.1 Candidatus Angelobacter sp.
TGGCGGTCCCTTCAGCGGGCAACGCAGCCAGCGCTCTGGCAGCATACTGTGCTGCGGCGGACATAGAAGCCCATATCTTCATGCCCAAAGATGTGCCGCTGGCGAACCTGGTGGAGTGCAAATCTTACGGTGCGCACGTCACGCTGGTCGACGGTCTGATCTCCGATTGCGCCCGGATGGTGAATGAGCGCAAGCAGGCGGAAGGCTGGTTTGATATTTCCACGCTCAAGGAACCCTTCCGCGTTGAAGGGAAAAAAACCATGGGATATGAAGTGGCGGAGCAGCTCAACTGGGAGCTGCCCGAGGCCATCTTCTATCCCACCGGTGGCGGCGTGGGACTGATCGGCATGTGGAAGGCCTTCGACGAGATGGAACAACTTGGCTGGCTCAAGAAAACAGCCAGTTACAAGCGCCCCAAGATGATTGCTATCCAGGCCACAGGCTGTGCGCCAGTGGTAAAAGCCTGGAATGAACACAAGCCCGTGGCCGAAATGTGGCAGGGCGCACAGACCTCTGCTGCAGGGCTACGGGTTCCCAAGCCCTACGCTGACTACATTATTCTCGATATCCTCAAACAGAGCGGCGGCACCGCCATTGCCGTCTCTGACGCGCAGATTTTCCAGGCCGTGCAGGAATGGGCCAGCCGCGAAGGCGTCTTCGCGTCGCCGGAAGGCGCGGCCTCGCTCGCTGCTTATAAAATCCTGCTGGAGCAAAAGTTCCTGAAGCCTACGGACAAAGTAGTGCTCTTCAATACCGGCTCAGGACTGAAATATATTGATGTGATCGCGCAAGGGCTGAAGATCAACGTTTAGACGCCAGAGCGAGGGTTTCTTAAGGATGAAGTGTCCCTCGCTTGCATGATGAAGGACTTTGGACGATAAGAGTGTCACCACACAAAGCCAATTGCTAAGTGCTGATTTATGACCGACCGCCTTTACTATCACGATTCTTTTCTTTACGACTTCGACGCTCGCGTCGTCGAAGCGCTCGAGCGCCAGGGCAGATCCGCCATCGTGCTCGATCGCACCGCTTTCTATCCCACCAGTGGCGGTCAGGTATATGACCTCGGGGTGTTGACCGCCGACGGCCAGCAGATCGTCATCACAGAAGTTGCCGACGAAGAAGATGGACGCATCCTTCACTTTGCGGCGGAGCCGCTGGCCGCTGGAACTCAAGTGCATGGCAGCGTCGATGCCGTTCGTCGACGTGACCACGTGCAGCAGCATTCCGGCCAGCACGTACTTTCGGCGGCGTTCATCCGGCTTTTCAACATGCCCACGGTCAGCTTCCACATGGGCGAAGAAAGCTGCACCATTGATCTGGACACCACCGGCCTGTCTGCCTCCCAAGCACAAAAGGCGGAACTGCTAGCCAATGAAGTGATCGCCGAAGATCTCCCGGTTAGTATTCGCTTTGTGCCGCTGGAAGAAGCGCGGCAACTCGGCCTGCGCAAGCTTCCACCCAGGCAGACCGGCGATCTGCGCCTGATCGATATCACTGATTTCGATCTCACCGCCTGCGGCGGCACTCATGTGCGCGCCACAGGGCAGATCGGAAGCATCCTGTTACGCAAGATTGAAAAAGTGAAGCAGGGGATGCGCGTGGAGTTTGTCTGCGGTCTTCGCGCGGTGAACACCGCTCGCCGCGATTACACCACGCTCACGGAAGCCGCTTCGCTCTACTCCAGCCATATCTATGATGTCCCGGAACAGGTGCGCAAGTCGCTCACTGAAGCCAAGTCCGCAGGCAAGGCCCAGCACAAACTGCTGGAAGAATTGGCGGAGCTTTATGCGGAACGCTTGCTCGCACAAGCCGCTGGTTCACCGCAGGTGATCACAGAATTCTTTTCTGACCGCGACGCACTTTTCATCAAATTGCTGGCCCAGAAGCTTACAGCAGGGAAGAGCGCGGTCGTCGCGCTGTTGGCATCAGGTACTGGTCAACCCACACTGGTCTTTGCCCAGAGTCCCGGCCAGAAATCCAACATGGGCCAACTGCTGAAGGATGCTATGGCGCAGCTTGGCGGTCGCGGCGGCGGCTCGGCGGACATGGCGCAAGGCGGGTTCGCGGCAGGCTCAGTCGACGCGGAAAAACTTAAATCTCTATTGCAGGAAACCGCCCGCAAGCTCTAAGCTTGCTCGCTATGCTCCGATTTCTCTCCCGCATTCTTATTGCCGGCGCACTCCTTTGCTCTTCTGCTATAGCGCAGCAATCGCCCGACTTCACCGCCGCTCAGACTGAAGCCGTCAAGTTTCTGGGCGAACTGGTCAAGATCGATACCAGCAATCCTCCTGGCAATGAGACGAGGGCCGCCGAATATATCAAAGGCGTGTTGGCTGCCGAAGGGATTACGGCGCAGATCTTTGAGTCGGCCCCTGGTCGCGGCAACATAGTCGCGCGGCTGAAAGGGAATGGCAAGAAGAAGCCGCTCTTGCTCATGGGCCACCTCGACGTAGTGGGCGTGGAGCGTGATAAATGGACCATGGACCCTTTCGCCGCCACTATCAAAGACGGCTATCTTTACGGGCGTGGCTCGGTCGACGATAAGTCCATGGACGCTGCTAATCTGGAAGTCTTCTTGCTGCTGCATCGCATGAAAGTCCCGCTGGATCGCGATGTAATCCTGCTGGCTGAGGCCGGTGAAGAAGGCACCAGCCAGTATGGCATCGACTTTATGGTGGAAAAACATTGGGACGAAATAGCCTGCGAATACGCACTGAACGAAGGCGGCGATGTTCCCGAAGAAGACGGCAAGACGCAGTACGTAGCTATTTCTACCACACAGAAAGTTCCCCGCGGATTCTCCATAATCGCGCACGGCACCAGCGGCCACGGCTCCGCTCCGCGCCTGGACAACGCCATTGCGCATCTCGCCGCCGCCGTTGACAAGGCTGCCCGTTGGGAGGCTCCCATGCGACTGAATGAAACCACGCGACGCTTCTTCCAGCAAATGGCAAGTATCAGCGTGCCGGAAAAGGCCGCGCTCTATTCTCATGTCGAAGATCCGGCGGTCCAACAGAAGCTGCATGAGACTCAGCCTTCGTATTACTCCATGCTCCGCACCTCGCTGGTCCCGACGATCATCAAGGGCGGCTTCCGCTCCAACGTAATTCCCGCCGATGCCGAGGCGCGCTTTGATGTCCGCGCCCTGCCCGACGAAAACATGGACGCGCTCAAAGCGGCGCTAGCCAAAGTGATCAATGATCCTGCCATCACCTTTGTGGACGCAGAGAACACCAACGCTCGTCCGGCAACGCCACCTTCCGGGCTCGATACTGAAGGGTTCCACGCGCTGGAGCGCGCCAC
>DATCAX010000344.1:0-2151 GCA_036512375.1 Candidatus Angelobacter sp.
TTGTGCATCTCTCCAGCGAAGACGCGCTCAACCAGGTACGCGAGGCGCGTGACCGCGGCCTGCCTGCATTTGCAGAAACCTGTCCACAGTATTTGCTGCTCTCGCTCGAAGACGTTGCGGACAAAGGCTGGGAGGGAGCGAAGTACGTTTTTACGCCGCCGCTGCGCGAGCGCAAGAATCAGCCCAAGCTTTGGGAAGGTCTGCGATCGGATCATCTACAGGTGGTTTCGACCGATCATTGTCCATTCTGCTTCGCTGACCAAAAGGCACTGGGCAAAGATGACTTCACCAAGATTCCGAACGGTGGACCTGGCATTGAAAACCGTCTGCAACTTCTCCATCATCACGGCGTGGGCAAGGGAAATTTTTCGCTCAACAGGTTTGTGGAACTGGTTTCTACCGCGCCCGCTCGCATTTTCGGCATGTATCCAAAGAAGGGTGTGCTCGCCGCGGGCAGCGACGCTGACCTGGTGCTCTGGGATCCGAACGAAGAACACACCATCTCGGCCGCCACTCATCACATGCGCGTGGACTATTCCATGTTCGAGGGCTTTCACGTGCGCGGCAATGCACGCGACGTCTATTCCCGCGGCGAACTGATCGTCTCCGGCGGCAAGTTCATCGCCAAACCAGGCCGGGGCAACTATCTGCGGCGCGAGGCACGCGGGGGCGCATGGAAGCAGGCCAGACGCATTAGTGCGTGTCGTATCCTGATTGAACAACCACGACCACGGAGGAGGTCCCGTGAGCGTCACCGATCCGTCTCTCTCGAATCGCGACTTGTCCCCGACAACGCTTGCGCAGCGAACGTGGGGCTTCTACAACTACACGGCGCTGTGGTTCTCCATGTGCATGGAAATCACCACCTACCAGCTTGCCTCCTCGCTCATCGCCAAGGGCATGGACTGGAAGCAGGCCATCGGCACAGTGTTGCTTGGCAATCTCATCGTGCTCGTCCCTATGCTGCTCAACGCGCATGCGGGAGCCAAATACGGAATTCCCTTCCCGGTTTTTATTCGCGCACCGTTCGGCGTGCGTGGCGCCAACCTGGCCGCGATTTTGCGCGCCGTTGTGGCCTGTGGATGGTTCGGCATTCAATCATGGATCGGAGGAACCGCGATCCATGCCATGCTCGCAGTTATCTGGCCCGCAGCCGCCGGTGGCAACGGCGTGCTCTGGGCCTGCTTCCTTGGCTTCTGGCTGCTCAACATGGTGGTCGTCTGGCGGGGAGTTGAATCGATCCGCCGCCTGCAAGCCTTCGGCGCGCCTTTCATGTTCGTGATGGCCGCAGCGCTGCTGATATGGGTACGTATGAAGGCGGGCAGTTTTGGTTCCATGCTCTCGGCACCCAGCAAGTTCCACTCGACCGGAGAATTTCTTGCCGTCTTCTTCCCTTCGCTCACTGCCATGGTCGGCTACTGGGCAACGCTCGCGCTGAACATTCCCGACTTCACGCGCTACTCGAAATCGCAGAGTGCGCAATCGTGGGGCCAGGCGTTCGGTCTGCCGGTGGCCATGGTGCTTTACACATTTGTGGGCATCTCCGTGACCTCGGCGTCAGAGGTTCTGTTCGGTCATCCCATCTGGAATCCGATCTTACTGATTGGCGCCTTCCATCAGCCCGTTGTGGCCTTCATCGCGTTGATTGCGATTCTGATTGCTACGCTCAACGTGAACATCGGGGCGAATGTCGTCTCGCCCTCGAATGATTTCTCGAACCTCTATCCGCGGCTCATCAGCTTTCGCACCGGCGGCCTCATCACTGGCTTTCTGGGTCTGGCCATGTGTCCGTGGAAACTCTTGGCCACACCGGATGCTTATATTTTCGGCTGGCTCGTGGGCTACTCCGGGCTGCTTGGTCCCGTGGCCGGCATCATGGTCTCGGATTACTTCCTGATCCGCAAGACCGAACTTGACGTGAACTCGCTCTATCACCGCGAGGGCGTGTACTACTACACCAAGGGCGTCAATCCGCGTGCCATTGCGGCACTGGTGCTGGGCGTGACTATCGCGCTGATCGGCCTGATCTTCGAACCGCTGCATTTTCTCTATGATTATGCGTGGTTCGTAGGCTTCTTTACGGCGGGCATCGTTTATTTAGTGCTGATGAAGATGGTTGCACCGGCCGCAGCTTATACCGCGAGCGCGGAA
>DATCAX010000345.1:0-2305 GCA_036512375.1 Candidatus Angelobacter sp.
CCATCTGCTGCGTCAAGTCAATCAACACGTCCAACACGCGGAAATTGCGCTCCTGCACGGCAATCTTGAAGGCCTGCATGTAAAGCCAGTCGCCGGCCAGGACGCATTTTGAATTTCCCCACTTCGTATTGGCCGCCGGACGGCCGCGCCGCGTTTTGGCCTCATCGATAATGTCGTCATGCACCAGCGTGGCTGTGTGCAGCATTTCCACTACCGCCCCCAGCTTGATTGCACTTGTCTCTTCGTGAGGAAACAACTTCGCCGACAGCAGCAGCAATACCGGCCGTATACGCTTGCCTCCCCCCGCGCGCAGGTGCTCGCCGATATCAGTGATCGCGCGCACACTCGAGACGGTGTCGCGGCCAAACTCGCGCTCAATCGCAGCCAGATCGTCGCGCAACAGCTCGAAAACTTCTTTGGCAGTCGTTGTAGCCGGTGAACTCAAAGGGTCCTTTTAGTTCCTGTAATTCGTAAACTGCATATCAATGCCAAAGTCATGGCTTTTCAGCAGCGCAATTGTTTCCTGCAAAGCATCGCGATCTTTACCGCTAATGCGCACCGTATCACCCTGGATGGAGGCCTGCACTTTCTTTTTTGAGTCCTTAACCACCTTCACAATCTCGCGCGCCTTTTCGATCGGGATTCCCTGCTGCATGGTGATCTTTTGCCGCACGCTCGATCCCGCCGCGGGTTCAACCACGCCGTAATTGAGTGCCTTGATCGCGACGCCGCGCTTTACCAGCTTGCTCTGCAAAATGTCCGTCACGGCCTTCAGCTTGTATTCGTCGGCAGAGGACAGCACCAGCGCTTCTTTGCCCTCAAGCTGAATGTCGGATTTTGAGTCTTTCAGGTCAAACCGCGTGTGGATCTCCTTCAGCGCGTTTTGAATCGCGTTGGAAACCTCTTGTAAGTCCACCTTGCTAACGATGTCGAATGAGTTTTCTGCTGCCATGTCTCTTATAGCTTACTAAGACTTGCGTTTCCGTGCACGTTTTTAGCGGGCGACTTAACTGCGCCGACGACCAGGCCTCTCCGTTTCCGTCTGCCGGGATCGCATAGGACCAAATGCGCAAGAGATCTCAGGCATGAATGCCTGCTTCACTCTCTGGTGCCGGAGGCGGATGGCAATATCAGCTGCGCATCAACAGGCCAACGATTGAAGCCGACATAAGATTCGCCATGGTGCCGGCGATCATGGCGCGGAAGCCGAGCTTCGCGAGCTGGTCACGTTTGTTCGGCGCCAGAGCGCCAATACCGCCGATCTGTATGCCAATGGAGCTGAAGTTGGCAAAGCCGCAGAGAGCGAAAGTGGCGATGGTAACGGACCGGGGATCGAGCGCCGCTTTCATGGCGCCGAGGTCTGAATAGGCCACCAGTTCGTTGATGACCGTACGTGTGCCGAGTAGGCCGCCAATAGCTCCACAATCTCTCCAGGGGACGCCAATCAACCATGCGACCGGAGCAAAGACCGTGCCCAGCACCTTTTGAATGCTGGCGGGAAAAAAGGCGAAGTGGTTATGTGTCCAGCCCATGATTCCGTTCACCATGGCGATGAGTGCCAGGAACGAGATGAGCATGATGGCAACGTTGAACGCGAGCTGCCCGCCATCGATTGTGCCGCGAGCGATGGCGCCCAGCATGTTGGCATCTTTATGCATCTCCTCTTTTGAGATTTCCACGGTGCCAGCGGTTTTGGGCTGTTCGGTTTCCGGCACCAGCATCTTGGCCATCAGGATGGTTCCCGGCGCGGTCATGATCACGGCTGCCAGCAGGTTCTCCGCTTTGATTCCGTAGCCGATGTAAGCTGCCATGATCCCGCCGGAAACGTGCGCCATCCCCGCTGTCATGATCGTCATGAGTTCTGAACGGGTGCATTCGGGGAGAAGGGGTCGAATGGTGAGAGGCGCTTCTGTCTGGCCCATAAAGATGGAAGCAGCCACGTTCAGTGATTCAGCCCCACTGACGCCCATCAGGCGGTTCATTCCCCACGCCAGAGCCTTGATGATTAATTGCATCACTCCAAGGTGATACAACAGCGCAAAAAAGGCGGACACAAAAATAATGGTGGGCAAGACTTGAAAGGCAAAAATGAAACCCAGCTGAGACGAGCCCGCATCAAGAAACGGCAGGTGCGCGTTAGGGTCGGCCGGGTAGCCAAGGTTGCCAAATACAAAGGTTGATCCCTTAAAGGCGTAAGCCAGCAATTTATTGACAGCTGTCCCGGCGGTTTGAAGTGTCCGCTGGCCCCAGGTAAAGCGGATCACGATCCAGGCAAAAAGAAATTGCAATCCCAGTCCCCATAGCA
>DATCAX010000346.1:0-4397 GCA_036512375.1 Candidatus Angelobacter sp.
ATGGCTATCGCGTGCTGACTATTTCTTCGGAAAATCCCATGGCGCTGCGCGACGTGAACTCGCTGGACTATCTGTGCGCCGGCAAAGCGGTGGGATGTCCCACGCCATCTCTGCCGGACGCAGTATTAAAGCAGGTGGAACAGCGCGAAAAAAAAGGGACGTACACGCACATCCTCGCCTTCCATGAGCTTTCGACAACTGTAGCCGCGATGCCGCGGCTGATCAGCGATCTCAAAGCACGCGGCTACCGCTTCGTCACGTTGACTGAGTACATGAAACTGGTTGGGTCGAAGCCGAGTGAAACGGTGAAACAGCAGGCGGCGGTGATGGTGCCGACAAGGTTCTGAGTGTAAACGCCTGTTCTCGTAAATTGACAGGAACTACAATTAAATTTCGGCTTTACCCGTTCTCGCGAAAACAGCCTTTGCACTCACAATCCCCTTTTGGCGTTCCACGTCATCCAACCAAACAGGATTCCCCCCAGCGGCCAGATGGCTGCGTGGAAGAGTAGTTTCCCTGTGGAGAGATCGTGAGCGGAACCACTCCAATACTTCCAGTCGAGGTAATCGCCTAAGGTTGTGACAATCCACATCCCGCCCCCCCAGCCAAGGACGCCCATCAACCACATGTGCTGTGAAAAGGTGAGGGTTTGCGAGGTGCCATTGCGCTGCCGCAAACTGCGAAACGGCAATCGGACCCCGAAAGCACGCCCAAGGAGTGTAACCACCGCAAACAAGAGCAAGAACACTGGCAAGGCGACAACTATCTGGATGAAAAATTCAGCCATGACCGAAACATGATAGCGCATAGGTAGCTGAACCAGTTTGCCGTTGTTGAAACATCGCCATTACATTCATCAACCCATTCAGGGTGAAATCGTCTGATTCGACATCAGACCCGCTGCGTTCGGCCGTTAGACCTTCACAAATATCTTCTTCCTGTAGAGACCCCAGGCCACCAGCGTCCACACCGCCACGTAGCAGATGGCGAAAGCCAGGGAAGCATTCTTCTCCTGCGCCAGCGGCTCAAACCAGTGTTGATAAATCCAGCCCTGCAGGTCGATGTGCTGCGTGCCGTCAGGCACCTTGATGATGCCACCCAGTTTCCCGACGAACGTGGAGAGCGCGTAGACCAGAATCGCGTTCGATCCCAGCCAGAGGAATGGGCTGGCCCACGCGCGCCAGCCGCGCATCTCGATCAGCCACCAGCAGAGCGCCAGCAGCAGGCACGCGGCCCCGGCGGTAAAGAGCACGTACGAACTTGTCCACAGCGGCTTGCTGATGGGAAACCACGGATGCCATGCGTAACCGGCAGCCACGCCCGCCACTCCGGCAATCACAAGGCCGCGCAGTCTGTGCCGCAGGCTTGTGGCGCCGCGCAGGAATTCTCCGGCGAGCGTCCCCAGCAGCGCGGTTGCGATCGCCGGAAGCGTGCTCAGCAGCCCTTCAGGATCGAAGTCCCGGCGGTAGAGATGGCCAAACATCAGTTTGCGGTCAATGAATCCGGCCAGCGTGCAATGCTGTGTCTGCATCTGCGTAAACCACGCAGCCGGATCGCATCCTGGCACCGGAATGAATCTCATTAACGCATAGTAGCCGGCGAGCAGTCCGGCAATCCACAGAAGGCGGCCGCGGGTTGACGTCCACAGCGTAATTGCTGATGCGCACAGATACACCAGGGCGATCCGCTGCAACACTCCGGGGTAGCGCATGTGGGAGAAGTCAACATAGGGCAGGATGCGGATGGCGTAGCCGATCAGCAGAATGAGCGCGGTCCGCCGGGCCGCGTGCTTGATGAGCGCCAGCCGGGAGTCGCCGCGAGCGCGCCGCGCCGCAAACGACAGGACCATGGATGCTCCAACGATAAACAGGAAGAAGGGAAAAATCAGGTCCGTGGGAGTCCATCCATTCGCGTCCACCCACCACTTCCCCGGATACCAGCCCGATGGGTGTGCCGTCATCAACTCGTCGGCGTGATCCAGCGGCCAGTAAGAAGCTGCCCCGGGATTGTTTACCAGGATCATGCCTGCGATCGTCAGCCCGCGGAAGACATCCAGCGATTGGAGCCGCTGCCCGCTGGTCGCAGGAGTGTCTTCGGCAAGCATTCCTTTCGGCTTGGGCGTGGCGCTGTGGATAGAGGTTGCCATTTTTTTGCCGCGGCAAAATTGAAAACACCAACACCTTACCACTGATTTAGGCGGATAACACTGATCAGAATCCGGAAACGTCGTGAAGGCGAACCACGGCCATGGGAAAGTCTGATTCATTGCGAAACTCGTAGGTTATACTCGACGATGTTCTGAAGGAAAACGCTGGAGGGAAGTATGTTTCACCTGATCTGGTATGTACTTATTGGGCTGATCTCGGGCGTTATCGCAAAATCGGTGATGCACGTACATATGACGCTCTTCTGGACGATCGTGCTCGGCATCATCGGATCAATCATCGGCGGCGGCGTTAGCCACATGTTTTCGCGCCCGACAAACGAACGATATCATCCCGCCGGGCTCATTTTTTCTACACTGGGCGCGATCCTGGTCCTCTTCATTTGCTATAAGCTGAAGATTCATTTTCCCGTGGTCAACCCATTCTAGTGTGCTGTGCAAAATCGCCATTGCACTCACAACCTCGAGAATCTAGCAGGCACTTCGCGGGTTGGTCGGCCAACCGAAAGTAGTCCGTTTCCATCTGCCACGCAAATTTCGCTATTGATTCGCTTTCAAGAATCGGCTATATTCCGGCAGCGCCCCAGGGTGTGGACGGTAAAGATATTTGAAAACTTAGCCTTTAGCACTTAGCCATTGGCCTTTAGCGAAATCAACACCAAAGAAAAAGGCCTGCGACCCTCTGCCGATTCTTGGGTGGATTGGGTGACCTTGGGTGGAATTGGGTGTACATAGGGGGTAGGGGGCGGGGGGTACGGAGAAATTGCCAGAATTGCCATGATTGCCAAAATCGCCGAGATTGAAAAACAAGGACTTGCGGCTGCTACCCACGGATAAGCACAGATTGGAGAACAGCAGGAAAGCAAGAATTTACCACTGATTTACACGGATTTGCGGATCAGATGGAGGTTGTTGTCAATCGAAGGCACACAGCAGGCATTGCATGCAGCAAGGGCGGCGGTGCCACACGGGTTATCGCGAACCCGGCGACTCAGCCTTCCAGATAGTCCCAAAAAGAGTCCACCACTTCCGCGCCCAGGTTGTTAGCCTGGCGCGTGGCGGCCTGCTCCACGTTCCGCATTAGTCCTTCAAGGTAATCGCGCGAACCGGAGATGCTGACCACGCCCAGGGTGGCGCGCTGCCAGAGGTCGGTGACGTCAATTTCGGCGATAGAAATATTGAACGAGTTGCGCAGGCGGTCCTTGAGGCTGCGGACGACCTGACGCTTGTCTTTGAGCGAATGCGCGCCTTCAATGCGTATTTCCAGCGTGAGATAGGCGATGGGCATTGGTGGCTCACTGCATGCGCTGGAGCATTTGCAGGAACTTTTCGCTCTTAAATGCTTTCAGACCGGCCGAGGTTAGACGGCTTAGTTCGGCAAAACATGGTTCATCGACGGCCGCGAAGTTGAAGCAGGCTTTGCCTTGCATGCGCTTCTTCAAGACTGGCGACATACCTTTCAGCAGCTCTGGGCAGAAGTACAGAGGCAGCAGGTGAAAGCTCACGTAGTTCTTGCCTGTCCGCAGGCCGGCAAAATAAAGCGGCTTACCGCGATGGAAGATCGTAGGAATTTCCGTATGGTAATTGCCCGGCTTGTCTGTCTGTACCCGGATTTCGCCGAGAAAAGGATCGAGCAGCTTGCGCAGGGACGCAAAGACGGTGCCGAAGTCCGGCTTGGCGGCTATGGTGGCATCCGACGACTTCTTTTTTGCGGCTTTGGCGGCAGACATAACCGCAGCAGTATAGCGGACTTATTTTATGCGCGGGAAGAAAAACGAGGAGCGGGATTTTCTCCGCTCCTCTACTCAATGAGAACCCTGATCTCGATTTTCAGTCGTGAGCACGATCCGGCAAGGACTTCAGGTACTCAACCAAATCGTTCTTTTCGCCGGCACTCAATCCCAGACTCTTGCAGGAGTCATAGTGCTCCACAACGTCCGCCAGTGTGGCAAAGCGGCCATCGTGATAGAAGCCGCCTTTGGCATGTGTCCAGAGGCCGTTCAATGGCGTGGTGCGATAGCGGCCATCAGGCGAGCGGCTGGCCTGAAAATCGTCAACGCAAACATCTGAAGCCAGATGCATGTTCCATCCCGGTTCCGTCATCAGCGGCTGCACATGGCAACTGCTGCACTGAGCTTTACCGTTGAACACCGCCTTGCCGCGTGCGGCTGCCGCTCGATCAAAGCTGCCCGCCGGCGGCGGGGGCGCAGGGAGAGAAAGCTGATAGAAATGG
>DATCAX010000347.1:0-3349 GCA_036512375.1 Candidatus Angelobacter sp.
CTGAAAGCATTGAAAAGAAAATCCCGAATTTAAGCGGACGCCTAAAGTATGCCGACGGAGGCGAATTTATGTATGCCGGCTATGTAAGCAGTCCGTATTTGGACTCTCACGTTGACAATGAAAGGACACGGTTTTCAATCGATGAGCAAGACGACATTCTCGGTGAACCGGGCTGGAAGACCATTACGCAAAGCGTCATGGCCCAGGCAAGCAAATTCTTGGAGCCTTACACGGGGCCAATAAAAGATATTAAAGAAGCGTATATCAAGCAGTACGTTTACGAGAAGGCACCTCAGTATCGTCCGTTGATAAGCAAGAAACCACGGGCCCTGGATGCCATACCGCCTGAGTTGCCAGACGACAAGTTAGAACTCGAACTATATAAGTTGCAGCAAACTTACGAAGCCGAAATAAGGGAAACTGGCCGTTCCATCGTAGATTCTCTTAATGAAGAGAAGCCGGATATGAAATCTGTGAGAATAAAATATGAAAAATTTCTCGAGGATTGGAATGCAGTTGGTGTTTCGAATCTTGCGCGACATGTTGTACACAGAAGGGCTACGCTCGAGTTCTTACGAAATGCGCGAAAACTCAAGGAAACCGGCAAATATGAACTTGAGGAAGTTTTGCATGAAACTATTTGCCCGTTGCGAAAGAGCTCTGATGAACTGACAGCTGACAAAATGAATTTGTGGATTATCGATGAGAAGCTGGCATTTCATGAGTATTTGGCATCGGATATTCCATTCAGTGAATTAAAAAAAGACATAGTCGATTCGTCGAGCAAAGATCGTCCTGACCTTCTAATCTTCAACCGACCCGCAGCTTTTGTTGCGGAGAAGGCACCTTTCTCTTCCGTTGTTCTTGTTGAATTCAAAAGACCGGCCAGAGATGATTACAAATCTGATAATAATCCGATTGATCAAGTCTTGGGATATGTTCGGACAATTGTTAGCGGCCAAGCAAAAGAGAGGCGACAAAGAGTGATTTGCAGCAAGCTGTATGTTTCTTACTCTGCCTACCAAGTCTATTTGCATAGATGTTTGGAAAGTATTGTACGGGAGAACAACATTATTATTACTCTGTTTTAAATTCACTGATTTGCTCGCGGAATTGGGGGAACGTCTAAACAAAAAGTATATTCGTATTTTATTCTCCGCGCAACCTACTTCACCATCAACCCATTGATCTCCTCGTACGGGACCGCGCCTTCCGTCAGCGCCTTGTACGTTCCTGACGTTCTGGCTTCGTCGGCCATGCGGCGGAGCAGGCCCATGGCGGCGCGATGTGGGCCGGAGCCGTAGCTCACGCGCTTGACGCCCAGCTTTGCCAGTTCAGGTATCGACGGCACACCGGGGCCGGCAAGAATATTTATCGGGGCCTGCTTCTCGCCGACACTCCAATGCTCAATGACCGTCCTGATGTGCTCAGGGTTGCGCAGACCCGGAACAAAGATGCAATCGGCGCCCGCCTGAAGGTAAGCTTTGCCGCGTTCCAGCGTATTGCGCAGAGCTTCTTCCGGTGGGATGCCGGCCTGCCAGTAGGCGTCCGTGCGGGCGTTGATGACCAGATGAATTCCCGCGGCCGTGGCGGCGCGTCGAGCGGCCTGGATGCGCGCAACCTGTTCGGGGAGCGCAAACAGCGGGCTGCCGTGCCGGATGCTGGAGTCGTTCTTTTTAAGATCGGCCTGTTTAAGATCGGCGTTTTTGGGGCCGGCGTTTTTGGGGTCGACATTTCTAAGCCCGGCGTTTTTGGGCATCACGTCTTCCAGGTTCACGCCCACGGCGCCCGCCTGGATGATCTGGGTGATCGACGTTTCCAGCGCCTTAACGTCGGCGGCGAAGCCGGATTCAATATCGGCGGTGACGGGCACTTTCACGGCGCGGCAGATTCCGGCGACAGTCTCCAGCATCTGCGCCCAGGGAAGATGTTGTCCATCGGCAAAGCCCAGAGCGTTGGCCAGAGCGGCGCTGCTGGTGGCCACGGCCGGAAGTCCGCAATGTTCCACCATGGCGGCGCTGGCCGCGTCCCAGGCGTTGATCAGCACCAGCGGATGATGGCCGTGATGCAGTTCAAGCAGCCGGGAAGCTTTTTGCGCTTGTGTCATTTTATTCTTCTTGTTCTTCGGGTGGCGCAGGCATCTGCGGTTCAGGTGTCTGGTTCGCAGAAGTCATGGCTCAGGAATGATAGCGGATGTCAGCCCATCCGCTCCTCTTTGCGCTCACGCAGCAGGTGATTGACGGCGCGCACCAGCTCTTTCGCGCTGGCGGTGGTGGGTATGAGAGCGTCCGCCAGTTCGGTATTTTTTACGCTGTCAAAGTAGATCATCAGGATCTTCGCCTTCGGCTGGACGTTTTTGAGAGCGCGGGCCAACTGGTTGCGATCCTCCGCAGGAACGCTGAAAGTAAGCACGGCAGCGGCAAAGAACTCTTGCTCAATAGCGGCTGAAGCGGTGGCCAGAGACGACGCGACAGTGACTTCATAGCCTGCCGAGCGCAGCGTCCGTTCACGTTCAAGAAGTAACTCAGGTATGTAGCCTACCAGGAGCACCCTTGCCATAATTCCCCCTGTCATTGCCCCAGCATCAGTCATCGGGCAGGAAAATCAGTAGCACAAGATAAGCAATATCTATTGGGAGGCAGCCAATTGCGATTGCAGATGCCTCAGAGTTTTTACGGTGGCGGGCAATCCTTCAGCCGCTCTTTAACTTCCAGAAGGATTGCCGACAGCCCCATTCCATAGGGCCATCGCTGATGAAAACGCTCTGCCAAATTTATTTGTCCGACGCGCAACGGTTCGCGCTGTCCTGCATTTGATCCTGAAAGGGGGTTATCAGGAAAACAGATATAATGAATAAGTATAATGAATAGGCCGGGAAGCAGGACTCCTTTAATCCGTTAAACGCCGGATCGCAGATATAGTACTACAGGCGGGTACTGGATTTTCCCAATATGCACAATGCAGTACCGCAGCAGTTACCGCAGCAGTACCGCAGATTTTTCCGTTTTGAAACCCCTTGGAGCAAAGATGAAAACCGTATCGCTGGAACAGGAGCTGAACCCTTGGGAAGCCCAGGCAGCTCGCTTCGATTTTGCCGCGCAAAAACTTAACCTGGATGATGGTGTGTGGAAGATCCTGCGCTATCCGCAGCGGGAAATCATCGTGCACATTCCTGTCGCCATGGATAACGGGACCCTGGAAGTATTCACCGGCTTCCGCGTGCAGCACTCAATTGCCCGCGGGCCGGCCAAAGGCGGCGTGCGCTACTCGCCGGACGTCACATTGGACGAAGTCCGCGCCCTGGCCAGCTGGATGACCTGGAAATGCGCTGTCGTCAATATTCCGTTTG
>DATCAX010000348.1:0-3678 GCA_036512375.1 Candidatus Angelobacter sp.
CCTGCTGGATCAGTGCCGAGTAAGTGGTTTTAAGGCCCTTGCCCGGGGCATTCGACAGAGTTCCCAGAACGCTGTCCGTGGGGTCGATCATCTGTTTCCCCAATGGAACGCGTGCCAGAAGCTTTTTGCCTACCTGGTGAAAGTTGCGGTCATCGGCGGACATTTCAACACTGCTAAGAATTGGCCCCAGAGATTGTGAGCAGAGAGCGGAGTTCGCCATGCCCACGTGGGCCGGGCCAAGTTTTCCGTCGGTGCCTGCCACCAGCAAGTGCAAGGAATTGTCACGAGCGCCAAAGGGGTTCGCGCCATTGCAAACGTTCTGTGCGCGGCCATCCCAGAAATTGCGGAAATTGAAGACTGCATTCACTGCGCTCGGCGTGTTGCGGCCGGTTACCCTCCGCACGTTGACCCGTTGGGTCGGGGCCGCCGGATTTGGATAAGAGAAGACCGGATCGGCTACTGAAGTCGTCAATTCGACACTGTTCGTGTTGACAACAGAGCCACCGATTGCCTTTCCTTTCCCCTTCTGCGTCGTTGCTGATGCACCGGTACTGTTCGCCGGGCCCTGTTTGGCAGTAGGCAGGTGGGGTTTACCGTTGCCGTAGGTAAATCCTTCATTGTTGCCATTGTCAGAGGTTTTCTGACCATCGATCTGGTTAGAGCCGCCGTCGAAATCCGTGCCGTGAATCACCTGAACATCTACAGTGATCTTGTCGTTGGTCAGGCCGAATTGCCCCTGGGAACCAGAGACATCATTGACGTCGGAAATTACGCTAAAGCGGTCCTCGACATCAGCCACCTTGCGAAACGGGAAATCTCCATCATGGTAGCCGCCAAAACCAGCCCCAGCCGTGCCGGCACTGTAGTGGTGGTTTGGTCCTAATGAACCATTAACAGAAACGCCTATCTGGAAAGTGTTGTCGCCGCCAGCCTGCCCAGGATTCACCTGGTTGATGGCGCGGCTGTCTGCTCCCGCGTTGAAGTGGCAGCTGGCGCAGGCCTGAATGTCGTCACTGCCGGCCTGCATGTCCCAAAATAGAGCTTTGCCTAACTCAATCGCCGCTGTCTTATCGGCAAGAATCCCTTCCATCCCGAATACCGGGGGAACTGGGACAGTCGATAAAGGCGCAAGCGGGCGCAGAGGAATTACCATCCCCTGTTCAGCCAACGTGCTGCTCTGCGCGCGTACAAGGGCAAAATATCCAAGGGCCACGGTGATTGCGATTACCCACACAAAAATGCGCACAAGAGCCAGAGTCCCGGAAGACGGTTTCATTGTTGATCTCCTCAGAGTCGTCGTTAGTCTGCTGGCACTCGGCACACTTCGGGCCGAAAGCACCGCGGACTGTTGTTCTTAATAGGTTTGGTTGTGATCTCTCGCTGGACAAAAAATGGTCCAGTTAAGTGACCGAAAGTTGTCTGGGGCGGGTTTCGTCGTGAACGCTGCGTCACGTTCCGTTGGCAGCAAGGTTCAAAGGCGGTTCAAGCTTTTTACGTAACTGTTTAAGCTTGATCTGACTGTCACGCTCATGTGCGAGCGAATACGTGCCTTTATGCCTGGGCTGTTACGACGAAAAAAGAGAGATTGGCTTTAGATTAGGTTCTGAGCGGAACGATGAGTTGAGGCGATGCTTTGTCAAGCAAGGGTGCGGATGAGAGGTCTTCCGCCACCAGCAAATCGAAAGACGCGGGCTGTTCATCGCGAACACGTTGAGCCGCTGCCGTCGAATGTGGCTTTGGAATCTGAATGCTTTTCTTACTTGGAACAATACCGTTGAACTCGATTGTCACTGGAGGAGTGCTCTCGTCGCCGTCTGCGTCATATGAGAAGCAGACCATGCTTGCAATCCCTGACAGCAGAAGCATCATGGCCAGCACGGCGCTACGAAAACATTTTGTGAGAAACGAGTTCATAAGTTGTAACAAGGGTCGCCGCAGAGCACTGTGGCGATGAGTTATTCTGCGCAATGGACATTAAGGCGGTCTTAACCGCAAATTAGACTTCTTAATTTTGTAGGGGTACGACGGACCGTCAGGAGGACCATTAAATAAGGTTGGAAACTTCTCTGTTTAGGAACAGCGGCAGGAGGGGGCTGAAGGTTGTGATGGGAGTTGGAGCATTCTCAGAGAGTGCGTCAAGCAAAAATCAAGCGTATTTCAGGTACCAACGGCAAGTTTCAGCTGGTTTTTCGTCTGATGTATCTCTGACCCGGCAACGAGGCTAACGAGCATCCATGCTTTATCTTCCTGAACGTGCCATCCTGAGGCCAAACTCCGACTAACCGCTTGTTATCTCCATCAAGCTTCCGTGAGGCCGAAGGATCGGCTCCGCTACACTTAAGGAAATAAAATTGCGCCGCTCGAGGGAGCGAAACTCAAACCAAAAACCCATTCAGATTGAAATGTGAGAAACATTGCCCCTGAAGATCAGCGGAGCCGATCTTTCGCCTTCGCATCATCTGTATGGATTGGGTAAAACCGTGATGTGCTCGGCTCAGGATGGCACCTGGCAGAGAGCCCGGACTTGTTTGAATCCTGAGTGATTGGCGGCTGCCGATGCAGCGCCAAAGCAGATTTTTTAGATCGCAAGCGCGAGCGTGGATCTTTCAATTAAGAAAAGAACAGCATCAAGACCAAACAGTGGCCTCACGAAGGTCCAAGTGGTCCGAACCTTCGCGATGATTTCACTGATGTCCCGACCCAATGCTTCTTTGGTCTCGTCCCGCTCAGGGGAGTGCATAGCCCAGATCAGCGGCCCTATGGTTGCGAGTTTGCCGCGCTACCGTGAACGCCTCCGCCCGCTTCATGGGCAACTCCATTACCTACCGGAATGATAGCGCCGACGCGCACCAGGCAGTACACGAGCCCGAGAAGGATGACAAATAGAAGTCCGCCCCACAGGGTTAGCTGCTTCAACTCCCTTGTGGATAGTTGTCTCTTGCGTTTAACGCGCCCCATAATTCCTCCGTCCCCGGTGTCTAGCGGGGATCAATCCCCGCACCGGGACCTTAGGTAAACAAAGCGCCACGGTTCGCGGAGGCCGCATGCAAATAAAAGCGGGCTACGCGAATTAATGGCGAAGATTTGGGAAGGTTTTTTAGGCGCTAGCAGCGAAGCGGAGAGGCAAGGAGGACTGTCAGATTGAAATAGCTGGAATTAGTGTTCAGGTCATCCGAACGCTCCATTCGCTGCCTGTAGAAGAACCCTGCGCGAAACACCTTAGAGGTGTGCGTGGAATGCAAGTGGATTGGGTTGGTTACAACCTGTATCCTCTTGCCCTGAACAATACTGAACTCAATGGTTACTCCTGTCGTGGGGTCGCCATCGCCATCGTTGTCAATGACGACACAGAACAGGTTGACTGAAGCCGTGAGCACGAAAATCAGCCCCAACAACGCCCAACGTAGATATCTCTGAATCATAAGCATCGAGTTCGGTAGTATCGAGTTCGGTAGTATCGAGTTCGGTCGCATCAAGTACGCGGAAAACGGCCGCGTCTCGAAGATTATAGCGTGACAGCAGGGGATTAATCTTACCTAAAATGAACATTAAAAAGTCTTAGGTTCGTTGCCCTGCGCCCTTTCACTAGCTGTGGTACGCAATAATTCCATCCGGGTCGGTAACTAATTGGAATGATTGGGCTGAATGCGGAGTCACGCTGCCGGACCCTGAGGCTCA
>DATCAX010000349.1:0-2218 GCA_036512375.1 Candidatus Angelobacter sp.
AATATCGCGGGGGATGGCGTTGGCACTGAGCGCCACCACCGGGATGCGCGCTGTGACAGGGTCTTCAGCCAGGATTCTCAGCGCTTTGATGCCGCTGATACCAGGCAGATTGATGTCCATCAGGACGACATCCGGCCGGGAGGCGTGCGCAATCTCGATGCCGCGAGCACCGTCCCTCGCGCTCAGCAAGCGCAAATCGGGCCGGCGCGCGATGAGATCCTCGACCAGCATCAGATTGGCCGGGTTGTCCTCAACATAGAGCAGGGTGCGCAACTGCGCGTCCGATTGAACTTGCACCTGACTGACAACCGCCGAGGGTTCGGCTGTGTCGGCGACCGGTGCTCGTCCAGCCGTCAGGTTCATTTCGAACCAGAACACACTGCCCTTCCCGACAGTGCTTTCCGCTCCGATGACGCCCCCCATCAGCTCGACCAGCCGCTTGGTCGTCACCAGGCCGATGCCCGTGCCTTCCTCGGCGTTCGCCTCTTGTCCGAGCCGATTGAACGGCTGGAAAAGCTGTGTCAACTTATCCGGTGTCAAGCCTTCGCCGCTGTCCTTGACACAAATGCGAATGCGTCCTGGGGTGCTCGCAATCCAGTCCACGACCACCGTTCCGCCCACCTTGTTGTACTTGATTGCGTTGGAAAGAAGATTGACTAGAACCTGCTTCACCCGTGTCCGGTCGGCTTTAACAAAGTACGAGATTTCGAACTGGGGAAAGGCCACGCTGACGCCGCGCTTTTGCGCCTGCGGCTCTATCATGGCCTGGCATTCGTGCATGACTTCGACCAGCGATATCGGTTCCAACGACAGCGATAGCCGCCCGGACTCGATCAGCGCGAGGTCGAGGATTTCATTGATCAGTTCCAACAGATACCATCCCGCCTGGAGAATCTGATCGATGCTTCGCTTCTGAGAGATCGTTGGAGGCGGCGAACCGGATTCTATGAGTTGGGCAAAACCTAGGATGGCACTGAGCGGCGTGCGCAGCTCATGGCTCATGCTGGAAAGGAAATCCGATTTCGCGCGGTTGGCTGTTTCCGCAACGGCCATGGCGTTGTGTAGTTCCAGTTCAACCTGCTTGCGCACGGAATTGTCGGTGCCGATCAACAGGTAGCCGATGATATTGCCGTAATCATCGCGGAGCGCGGTGATCGACACGATTGCCGGAAAGCGGCTGCCGTCCTTGCAGATATAGGTTAATTCATAGATGTCTTCGATCCCGCGTGAAGCTTTGAACGCCAGTGCCTCGAAGCCCGGCGTAATGGTGGTCGCGAGTTCGAGGCTCAGTGCTTGCGCGCGCGCAGTCACTTCCTGCGGATCATGAATGTCACTGGGGGTTATCTTGTTCACGACTTCGGCGGCCATATAGCCCAGCATGCGCTCGGCGCCGACATTGAATAGTTGAATGATGCCTTTTTCGTCGGTGGCGATAATCGAAAAATTGGCGCTGGTGAGAATAGCGTTCTGGAGAGTCCCCGTTTTAAGCAGCGCCTCCTGGCGCCGCACTTCGGTGATGCCGGCCGCCTTGACAGCATCGTCGAGAATGACGGAATCCTTTACCTTGTCGAACATGGCGGGCCTTTATGTAAAACGTACGGCGACGTGGAAGCAGATCTCGCAACCAGGGATGCGAGATGAGACCCAAGAAATCGGATTAAGCTAATACGGCGCCTGGAACCATTGCCCAGTACTTCCCAGTTCCGGACAGGCATCATCTGTGCTTGGCAGCGCCCGGCAAGAAGCGCTTGCGATCTTACAGAGTCAACAAAACACTGTGGCTGTTCCGAAGAAACAGATGAGTGTCCCGCTCTCGCCGAGAGAAGTATGTACGCTGGCACACATAAAGCGCGAGTTTTGGGACCGTGGTGTTTCTAGTGTCAACCGGAGCCTCACGCACGGTGGTACGGGCGGCTACGGGAGCAGCTCCCGCGGTCTGCGCGCCTTAATGGGCCGCCACCCCCCTTTGCTCCAACTGCGATGTCCACCTAATCCTGTCCCCGTTTCCAGGAGAGGATGTCCATTCCGGCGCCGGTGCGGCATGACCCTGACCCGTACAGGATCGCCCGGCGCGCCGCTGCACGGACGAGCAGCGATCGAAACGCTGTTCCGATGCGAGATTTCGCGCGGACACATAGTCGCGTACTTATTTCCGACCGAATTGCGCTGCCGCGCAGTCAGTCCTCGCGGACGCAGGTAGCGTCGCTTTTAGCTGTGA
>DATCAX010000350.1:0-2180 GCA_036512375.1 Candidatus Angelobacter sp.
CTCACGTCCGCTGATCGCTTGATTCCAAACGTTACAACTTTGCCTTTGAAGTCGCGGCCAAACTGGGAGACATATTCGTCGTCAGCGTTTAACACAGCCACGCCGCCAGTGGGCAGCGTTTCAATGATCTCGTATTTAGCGCGGGCAATCTCCGCCAGCGATCCAAAAAACTCCAGGTGCACCGGCGCCACCGCGGTCACCACGGCCAGGTCATGATGCGCCAGTGCGCCCAGCGTGCGAATCTCACCGGCATGGTTCATGCCCATCTCCACCACGGCCAGATCGTGCTCGGCTTCCAGCTTCAGCAGCTGCAACGGCATCCCGATGTGGTTATTCAGGTTGCCGGAACTCTTCATCACACGGAAGCGCGTGGCCAGAATGTGGGCCAGAATTTCCTTGGTTGTGGTCTTGCCTGCTGACCCGGTCACCGCGAGCAGCGGCTTTCCCCAAAGCCGTCGCGCCGCCGCCCCCAGCAATTGCAGCGCCTTCAATGTATCTTCAACCTTCAGCAGCCGCAGCGGATCACCCGCGACTTTCTTGCCTGCCTCAACAATCGCGCCAACTGCGCCTTTTTCCAGCGCCGCCTGGACATACTCATGTCCGTCAAAGCGCTCGCCTGAGATGGCAATAAACAGGTCGCCCGGACTGAGCGTGCGTGAATCAATGGAATACCCCATGGCGACGGCTTCCTGGTCGCACTCGCCTTTGGAGCCCACGAACTCGGCGATTCGCCACAACGGCAGTTTCATTTCTTTCCTCCACCTGGATAGCTCATCTGTTGTAACGCTTCCCGGGCTACCTGCACATCATCAAAAGGGAATGTACCATCGCGCATGATTTGAACTTTCTCATGCCCCTTGCCGGCAATCAATACCACGTCACCCGGCATGGCCTCAATCAGCGCCAGACGAATAGCTTTTCTGCGGTCCGGTTCAACTTCATGCCGAGTGCCGGTAGGGCGCAAGCCGGGTAGCGCATCGTCAATAATCTGCAGCGGATCTTCACTGCGCGGGTTGTCAGAAGTAAGGACGACAAAGTCGCTGCCCTTCCCGGCCGCTTCGGCCATCAGCGGCCGCTTAGTCCTGTCGCGATCCCCACCGCAGCCAAACACCGTGATTACCCTGCCCAGCCCCAGACCCCGACTCGCAAAGTCGCGGGCAATCGCCGTCAGGTTGCGCAGCGCGTCGTCGGTATGAGCATAGTCCACCACCACTGTGAAGGGCTGGCCGCAATCCACTTTCTCAAAGCGTCCAGGCACCTGCTTGAACTGTGCGATGGCTTCAGCAATCTGCTGGAGCGAGCATCCGGAGGCAAACGTGGCGCCCGCCGCAGCCAGGATGTTGTAAATGTTGATACCGCCGATCAAAGCAGTGGCGATCTTAATGCTCCCGGAAGGCGTTACCAGATCAAACTTCGTTCCATCCTGCTGCAAGTCAATATTCGTCGCTTTGAAGTCGCCATTCTGGATTCCATAGAGAATCACCTGCTGGCTCAAAATCTTCCGGCTTTGTCCCAGACTCTGGCCGTATTCGTCGTCGGCGTTGATCACGGCAGCGCGGGGCGGACGCGTTCCGCAACCCAGAAACAAAATGCTCTTGGCCTCAAAGTAACTGTCCATGCTCTTGTGGTAATCCAGATGGTCGCGCGTGAGGTTGGTAAAAACCGCCACTTCGTAGGGCAAGCCCCAGACCCGCTCCTGCGCCAGCGCATGTGATGAAACTTCCATCACGGCATGTGTCGCGCCAGCGTTAAGGGCTTCAGCAAAAATCTGGTTCAGTTCCAGAGCTTCCGGCGTGGTATGCGGCGACGGAAGAACCCGGTACGGCGCGGCAGGTTCTGACTTCGCAGCTTTTGCCTGAACAGGGACATGGTATTCAATCGTTCCAATCAGCGCCGATGGCCGGCCACAATGGCGGAGGATCGACTCGCAGAGAAAGCTTGTGGTGGTCTTGCCGTTGGTGCCGGTAATGCCGATGACCTTCAGTTTCTCTGCTGGATGTCCGTAAAAATTGGCGCTCATGCGGGACAGCCCGCGCCGCCCGTTGGGAATCACGGCCCAAGGCACATGCGGGCGCCGGTGTTCCGACTTGGAATCCGTCACCACTGCCACCGCGCCATGCTCGAGCGCCGTGTCAATGTAGCGATTGCCGTCACTGCTCTCGCCACGCATGGCAACGAAG
>DATCAX010000351.1:0-8392 GCA_036512375.1 Candidatus Angelobacter sp.
CAAAGTGAGCTCCGGAGCATGGCGAAAGGCGCAATAGGCCAGAATGCGGCTCACGTCTGCCTCCGCTTCTCCTCTATCTGAAGATTGCTCAATGCGGTCTCTACTGAAGTGAGCACGACATTGAGGCCCAGGTACACCAGATCCACACCGGCCAACGAAATCACCAGCGATCCATGGATCACCACCCCGAAATTCAGGACGTGGTCCAGGATTTCAAGCAGAGAGACTTCATTTTCTCCGCCTCCCAGCACTTCTACGGTTTCAAAATCATTCGGCATCAGAGACAAACGAGTACGGCGGCCACGGCCCATTTACTTCGATGCGCCGCTGCCCTTCCCACCTCTCTACAAAATTCTTCAGCGCCTGGTCCCACTGCCTGCGTTTGCCGCGTGGCACCAGAAATGTCGCTTGCCAGAGCAGGTTGGGTTGCGCTCCGCTTACCTTGCCGCTGGGCGCGGAATCAGTTGCGATCTTTCCCAGCGCCGTCGCCAGCTCTTTTAGCTCCTGGTCATTGCGTTCAGGACGCTTCTTCAATCGCGCAGCTTTCTGCTGCAAATATTCTTTACCTGACCGGGCCTGGGTCACGGCGACCGGCGCAGCCTTACGCTCCGCAAACACCTTTACGCCCCACTCATCACCACCGCTTACGCGGGCAAAAACTTTCTTGAGCGCAGCTTTTCTTCCCTGCACATCCTTCACAAGAGCAGGTTCACCTGAAAACACAGTACCAAACCTGGCCGGAACAATCGTCATCCGCTCGGCCACTTCGCCCACCACCTGCTGGTGACGCACACCATGGAGCGCAAGCCACTCCAGGTTTTCCATATTGCGCTCTACGGCGTCGGCAAAGCTCGCCTGATCCACGTCACACACCCAGCAGACAAATTCCCCGCAAAGCAAAGGCTGGACGACGTGCACACCGTCAATCCCCGCACTACCGATCTTTATAAGTTTTTGGCCAAGTTTTGGAGCCGATTTTTTCGCCGTGGCTCTATCAGGGCGCTGGGATATCCCATAGAGATACAGTGCGCTGGAGGCCGCTATTTTTCGGTTTGAATTTGCCATAACTCGCCGGTAAATTTCTTCAGCTTTGCCGCGCCCGCAATTTCCGCGGGAAAATCCCGTATCAGGTACAAGCGATGATCGCCGTATCTCTGTTGCAGTGACTGCAATGTGGCCAGTTGCCACTTGTGCGCGCGCTGGCAACGTTTGCAGCCGGACTTCTTCTCCGGCTCAAGCAGAACACGGTTCACGAACAAAGAGTCCACCGCAATGCCCAATTCTTTCATCGCCGCCAGAAGGCGTTGGGTCTGCCGGTCAGGTACTGGCTCCGGAAGCATCACCGCCCAGGCGCGGCTTTGCCTGGGATCGCGCATCATATCCAGCAATCTGCGCACCCGCTGACCTAACCCAGCCAGTTCCACTGCAACATCCTGGGCGAGGGCTAGTGTACGGTGCGCAGCCAGGCTTTTCAATAAAAGGCGCGACCACAGAAGAATCCGCTCCGGCATGCGCAACAATTCCAGCGCGTGTCCCGTGGGGGCCATATCAATGAATACGCTTCCTTGTTTTGCCTCCAGCAAATCAAGAATGCGAAAGATGGCAAAGACTTCATCCACCCCGGGGGGAACAACATCCATCAGCGCTGCGAAGACCTCTTTCTCAAAGGTGAGATCAACATGCAGCCCTCCCGATTCCATGCTGGCGCCGGCAGAAAGCTGCTTCTTGATGCGTGCAGCCCAGCCTCGGAATTCAGAAACTGCGTCCATTTCCATGGCGCCCAGGCCGGGATCGCCAAGAACCTGCACCATCTGGTCACCGATCTTCTTCTGGAAAATATCGTCCAGCGATGGCGCGGGGTCAGTGGAGCAAACGGCGATATGAACATCCTTGTGGAGCGACCTTGCGTGAAAAGCCAGAGCGGACGTAACCGTGGTCTTGCCGACGCCGCCTTTACCCAGCGTGAATGAGAGACGCGTCTCCGCATCCGGCCACTTCGTTTTTGCGAACTTCAATTTTCGCTTGGATACTTTTGGCGGTGGCGCAGCCAGGTTTCCGTGCCCTTCGGCAAACACCGTTTCTCCGAACCGCTGCAACTGCCGTGCGCCCAGCAATGGATTCCCCGGGTCCGGGCCAATCAACCTGGGAACCCGCGGGAATTTTTGTTTCAGAAACTGCACTGCTTTTTTTCCTTGCAGCGCGCGGGCCCGGCACCGTGTACAGTCTTCCGCCAGCATCACTACACGGTTCAGAACAATGCCGCCCAGCCGCATTTCCGGCGCCGACTCTTTCAGCGCGTCCACGCAACGTACTGCTTCATTCAAAGAGAAAGTCTCAGGCGAGGTCACCAGCAGCACTTCCGCCTGCTCCGAACTGAACGCTTCTTTCACCTGACGAACAGTGGCTTGCCACTTCTTGAGAAAGCCGTGAGCAGGGGCGGACGCGCGCCCGCCGAAGCGCTGCGCCAGCAGATCATCGCGACTGGAAGCAACCTCAAGAAAATTCAGGAAGCGCTGAAAATGCCCGGGCAGCTCAAACAGCCGCAGCGTGTGTCCAAACGGAGCAGTATCCACCACAATGTGATCGTGCTCGCCACTTTCCAGCATGTCCCTGAGGGCCAACAAGCCCGCAACCTCTGACATGCCCGGAAGCGTGGTATCCAGCAGAGGCGCAATTTCTTCCCGGTTAAAGAAGGTCCCATTTTCAACAATGTTGAGAATGCCCTCGCGGTTACTCTCCAGGAATTTCTTGAATTCGCTGTCGCTGTCGATTTGCCAGATTGAGATTTTACTTTTCACCCCCGCGAGCCGATGAGGCCCATGTGATCCGAGACGGTCTTTGACTTCCAGCATGTCGGCCAGTGAGTGCGCCGGGTCAGTGGACATCAGCAGCGTCGATTGCCGGGGATGACGTGCGGCCAGATGCAGAGCCAGCGCGCAGGAAACGGTCGTCTTCCCCACACCGCCTTTTCCCACGACAAAAGTCAGCTTAGCCACAGAGAGATTGTATGCGCAGATAAGGTACATTCACCGCAGAGGGTGCGACTTACCTTCCTCCCAGACAGAACTCCGCCACCAACGGGAGATGGTCGGACGCCATCAAGGCCATGCGGCTGCGGTGCAGCAAAAACTCTTCGAGCGACAGATCGCGGTCAAAATACATGTGATCCAGATGCATGATAGGCAGAACGCCGGGATATGTACGCTTGCGATTCAGATGAAGTTGAATATCGACACTCTCAAATGAATGTTGCAGCGACTTGGAAACCAGGCCGCGCGTCCACTCGTTGAAGTCGCCGATGATCAGCCGTGGATGCTTCAACTGCGGCGACAACAAAACTTCGCGGCTCATCAGCAGCCGGGCCTGCTTGCGCCGCTCCATATATCCCGTACCCAGATGCACATTGAAGAGATGGACAATCTTGCCCGGCGCGATTTCCAGGTCACAGCGAATGCAGCCACGAGCCTCGCGGCGAGAGGCCGTAAGATCGTAAACGCGGACTTCGCGCACAGGAAAGCGGCTGAGAATCACATTGCCGTAAATTGCTCCACGAAGTTTGCGCGTCTCACCGATGCGGTAATCGTAGCCGGCGGAGTCGGCCAGGAACTGCGCCTGGTTCTGATCTTTCCGCCCGCCTTTCAGGCTCACCACTTCCTGCAGAGCAATCACGTCAGCCGCAAGCTCGTTCAGGACTTCCGCCACTCTTGACGGGCGAATGCGTCCGTCAATGCCTCGGCATTTGTGAGTGTTGTAAGTGGCTACGCGAAAACGGTGTTCCTGTTTCATTGTTGAACGCTGCGCTTGCAGGATACCTTTGTTATTGTTCGCGGGCAATGAGCCAGCCCAGCCATTCCATTCCATTCCGCATTCCCAATATGGGCGGGTCTTCCCCATTCTTCCAGCGTTGCGGGATGGGGCGCTCGTCTTGATCCGCCAATTTAGAATGAATATGTGCCAACTCTTACAAAAACGCGGCCTGCCAACGCGCGCAAATCGATCGGCATGAAGCTGCTTCAATCACCTGATTTAAAACGTGTTCCGTGGCTGGCCGTCCCATGGCTAATTCATGGATTCACCACGCGCCCCGGCGGGGTCACCACCAGTTATGGCGGCCGGACGCTGAATCTTGGCTTCACCAAAGACGATCTCCGCGCCAGCGTGGAGCGCAATCGCAAGCAAGTGCTGCTGGCCGCGGGCGCCGCAACCAACCGTAAGCCGTGGACGCTAGTGACGTTGCGCCAGGTCCATTCCGACATCATTCATGTTGTCCGCTCGCGCAAGCCGGACAAATTAGCCGGCGACGGCCTGATCACTGATCTTCCCCGGCTGGCGCTCGGCATCCTGACGGCAGACTGCTTCCCTGTCCTGCTGGTGGATACGAAGAAAAAAGCCGTCGGCGCATTTCATGCCGGATGGCGCGGGACGGTGAAGCGCATCGTGGAAAAAGGCGTGGGCATTATGCGGCTGGAATTCGGCTCTCGTCCAGAAGACATTCATGCAGCCATCGGGCCGGGAATCCAGAAATGTTCTTTTGAAGTTGGGGAGGAAGTGGAAGACGCTTTTCACACGCAGTTTGATTACGCCGCGGAACTCTTTCACGATGTGCAGGAGTCAGACGCTGTGCGGGAGCGGTATCCGATGCTTTTTATGAACCAGCGCGCGCCCGGCCACGGCGACCCTTGCCTTAAGCTTCATCTGGACCTGAGTGAGGCCAATCGCCGCCAGTTGCTGGCAGCAGGCGTGCCAGAGGGGAACATCACCGCGCTCACAGACTGTACCGTATGCCAGCCGCGAAAGTTCTTCTCTCATCGGGCGGAAAGAGGAAAAACCGGACGCCAAATGGCGCTGATTGGCATCAAATAGCTAAAGCTTCCAGAGCGCGGAAATGGCAGTCAGGCAGGTCTTTTGGCCGTCGGTCATATGCCGCTTTTTAAAGGGTGTTTGAGGGAGCGAAATTCGATATCCTTGGTTTAGCGGGACAGTGGTTTAGCGGGACAGTGCTTAGCGGGAGGGCTCTATGAATCTGGAATTCTTTAAGTTCGGTTTCTTAAAGACCATCAAGTCGCCGGAGCAGCGCAAAGCATGGTTCGTCGCCATTCTGGCCGACGCGATCCAGATCATAGGCATGCCCTTGTTCGTTGAAGGCGGCCTCTCGCCGCTTGATACGGCGCTGGATGTCGCCGTAGCAGCTATCCTCATCAAGCTGCTGGGATGGCACTGGGCCTTTCTGCCCACCTTTGCCGCGGAATTGGTGCCCGGACTCGATCTCTTTCCCACATGGACGGCAGCGGTGTTCTTTGCCACGCGCAAATTGGCTGCCGAAAACGAAGCTGAGCCAAACCGAGTGCGGTCAACCGAGCCGGAAATTCTGGAGCCGGGGCCGGCACCGGCGCGGAGAATGTAAGGAGATCGCCGGAATCGCCGGAAGAATCTTAACAATTTTGGCCGTATGTACCCTTCATGCCGTGAAAATGAAAGGGGTGGGTGTTTCTCGACAGCGCAGATCAACCGATCCATAGTCACGGTGAGAGCCGGGCGCGGGCTTGCAAACACGCATCGCCAATACATCCCGACGAAACTGCTGACGATCTCTCATCCGGGCCGCGGTTTAATTCCTATAAGGCACCTACAATGGTGTTATGAGTGGGGGAATCACAAAAGAGATCAAGAGTGCGAACGAGTTTGCCGACCGAATAGAAGACCTCATCATCGCAAAGGGAAATTGCCCCACCGGAGACCGCAATACGCCTTTGATGGGATACTGGTCTCTGGCTTTTGAATTCCAGAGGGCAATCCTGTGCCTCATTGATCATAAATTCTACGGAGCAGCGTTCGCACTTGTCCGGCCTATCATCGAAACCACAGTCCGGGCTCATATCGTGGTAATGGCGTCTCCTGAAGTCTTAGAGCAGTTGAATGCAGATACCTACAAAACAAACCTCGCCACTGTTGGCAAAGAGATAGACACCGCCTTCGGATCCCGCGACTTATTTGAAAATTTCCTTCAGGGAGCGAGAAAGGCTCTGCACAGTTACACCCACGTAGGACTGCTGCAGCTGGGCAGGAGATTCTCCGGGACTGATCTCCGGTCGAATTATTCTGAGGGGGAAATCGCAGAGGTTATCAGAGTCAGCACCAGTGCAGTGTTCATGGTGAATAATATTGTCACCAAACATTTGGGATTCGAGGCAGAGTGGAAGGAAAATAACAGGTTGTTTGCTGAATGGGCAAAGCACGACTAATTGCGTTCTCGTAGTACATGAAGACCGTGGGCTCGATAATTTCTTGCCTTCCTGCGCTCCTGCCTCGGGACGCTCACCCTTCGGCATCGTGTTTCTCCCATCACTCTTTCCGCTGTGCTCCGTGCCAGATGGTACTGAGAATCACCCGCTGGCCACGCACATAGGGAGTGCCGCCGATGACCAGTTCGCGGATTCCCGGCTCGGTCGGGCTTAGAACCTGGCGAAACTCGGGACGCGAAATGCGGTTCCCGGGACAGAGTATTGGTCGAACTCCCCGAGGCGGACTGGTGCGGTAAAAACCCTCGGGGTCCTTCGACGCCTCCTCAGTCCCCGTTCGCTTCGCTCAGGGTCCCTCGGAGTTGCTCAGGATGACACAGGGTAAGAAGTATGGCTGGAAGCAGGCAGAGGGTCGCAGATTTTTGTGTTTGCGATGGCAGAAAACTGTTGTAAGCTGATTTCGTGTTTCATTCGGGCCTAACGGCCCGAGCAATTGGCAATTAGTAATTGGCAAATGGCAAAACCCAAATCCACCCGGCTTAAGGCCGGGATTTTGCATTCTAGGGTTGCGACCCTCTGCCTATTCTTGGGTGGATTGGGTGACCTTGGGTGGAATTGGGTGAACATAGGGGGGGAGGGGGCGGGGGTGGCGAGAAATTGCCAGAATTGCCATGATTGCCAAGATCGCCGGAATTGAAAAACAAGGACTTGCCGCAGATTTACGCGGATGAGCGGGGACCGAAAGCAGGACCTAACCACTGATCGACACTGATGACACAGATCGTGAAGAGCAAATCGAGGCCAAAAGATGAGAGGAACCGCAGGAATGCATTTCGTCCCAGATAGGCGGTCTGAATTGCGGCCAGATAGAACGGCGGCTGGGTGGACGGGCTGCTGCTATAATTTGCCCATGAAAACCTCACTGTTGCAGCGCGTAGTGTGCCTTTTGATGATCTATGTCTTACTTGTCCCGCAGAGCTGGGCCACGTGCGGCGGCGGTGGTGGCGGAGGCATGGGCGGAATGAGCGGTGGCTCGTCCGGGAGTGCACAGACCTACCAGGTGCCGTGGAAGCTGATCAAGCCGGAAGAGCCGGTCAAGGAAGGCCTGGTGGTGTATTGGTTCCCTACTGGCGCTGACGAAGTACAGAAATCGAGCCTGCGCGAATCGCGCACGCTGCAGCTCTATTCCCAGCAGTGCGTGACCATGGGCATTGTGGATGTGAAGACCCCGATGGGAGAGAAATACGTCCCTGATGGGAAGCTGCCAGTGGCCCTGCTGGTGCAGCCCGATGGCACGGTGGTGAACAAGCTTGAAAACAAAGACGGCAAGCTCAAGGTCGGCGATCTGGAGAAGCTGGTTGAGAGCGAGATGAAGAAGCGCGAGTCCGCCATAAAAGAAAAGATGGAAGATGCCAAGTCCAAGGCCAAGTCCGGCGACAGCCAGGCCGCAATTGCCGAGTTGAAACTAGTGGCTGGCCAGAAATGCATGTTCCCCGGCAAAGCCAAAGACGCGGTGAAAGAGCTGAAAAAGCTGGGCGTGACTGACCTGAACGCCGAGGCAATGCCGGACGGCCCGAATTTTGATCCCGCTGTGAGCGCAAAGATCCAGAAAACGATGAGCGCGGGCCTGATGGCGGAAAATGCCGAGAAATACACGCAGGCGGAAAAGCTGTATACGGCAGCGCACAACCTTGATCCCAACGATCCCACGCCGCTGCGTTACCTGGGCGAACTGTATCGCCATCACACAGGCGAATGGGAGAAAGCACGCTCGACTTTCAATACGATCCTGGCCATGCCGGCCGATCCTCTTTCCCGCGCCGTGGCGCTGCATGGGCTGGGCAAGATGACGATCCATGAAGGCGACTTCAAAAAAGGCCTGGGGCTGATGGAAGCTTCAACGCAGGAATTTCCGCTGGCGCTGGCTTACCGGAACCTGGCCGTCTACTGGAATTCAGAAGGTGACAAGGTGAAGGCCTCCGAATATACGCGCCAGGCGCTGGCGCTGGATCCCAAAGAACCCTTTAACCTGATTTTTGCCGCGGCATTTATGGCCGGCAATGGCCACGGCGACGAAGCACTGAAAATCGCCAAAGAGAATGAAACGATTCTCTGCGCTTCCTACAACCTGGCCGCAATCTATGCGCAGCTGG
>DATCAX010000352.1:0-2038 GCA_036512375.1 Candidatus Angelobacter sp.
AAGCCGCTCTACATCACCGTGCGCGATACCGCGGCCTACGCAGCACTACGCGATCCACGCTTCCATCCCGTATCGGTTTCAGAGTTGTCGCAGCTTGAATACGAAATCTCTGTGCTCTCGCCCCTGCGCCGCGTCACAGATGTTGAACAGATCAAAGTTGGCCGCGACGGACTGTTGATGAAGAATGGCAACTCCGAAGGCCTGCTGCTCCCGCAGGTCCCGGTGGAGCAGAAATGGAACCGGCAAACGTTTCTTGAACAGACCTGCGCCAAAGCTGGCATGCACCCTGATTGCTGGAAAGACGAGAACACCGACATCTTCAAGTTCACCGCGGTGGTCTTCGGCGAGCACAAACCCTAAACGATCAGGCTGGAACCGATTTTGCTTTCCTCGTCAACCAGGTTGGGTGCCCTATCCTTTCCGCGTCTTTTGCGGAAAGGGTGGGAGACCACGCATCTTTGTTTCCGTTGTTGCCCAAGCCGCCAGCAGCGCCGCCCCCAGATTGACCACCACGGCCAGACCCGCCGTCTTCCAGAATCCAAACACCGGAATCAGGTAGCTGCTCAGCACCAGCGCGCCCGCGCATCCGCCTAGCAGATCGATGGCATAAAGCGCGCCCAGCCCCGGCCGTCGATCGCCATCCTGGAGAAATATCTGCGCCGCAATCACAAACTGACAGCCACCCAAAATTCCTGAGAGCGCCGCTAGAGCAGGGAAGACCAACTCCGCTGCGGCCCACATTGCCGCCGTGCCGGACAAATCTCCAAGCAGGCTTACCGCCAGCAGCAACGCCGGTCCTGACGCCGCAAGCAGAAACTGTGTAGCCATCATCGCGCGGCACGGCGAACTATCGTGTCTCACAGCGCGCCGCATCCCCAGCCAACTTCCCAGCGCAATCCCTCCCATGCAAAGCCCGATAAGAATCGCCAGCTGGTGGTAGACATAGCCATACACCGACTCGAATCCAAGCAGCAGAAAAATCTGCAAAGCCATCAGCGTGAAGCCCGTCGCCGCCGTGCAACAGGCAGCAGCGGAGCGAGCGCGTCTCTTGCGGCCTGGCACAAACGCCACGATCCCGGCAACAACCAGCACAACAATCACCACCACGCCAAACACATAACGGAAAGGGAATTGCGCCGCGGCACGAAACAAATCAGAATACACACTTCCAAACTGAGCGCTCCACAACACAACGTCGAATGAAAATGCAACCGGCGCAAAATCGCGATTGACCGGCGTCGTCGCGAGCGGCCGCAGTTGTTCTTCAACCTGTTGCATGCGGTCCGGCATCATGCGGTAGGGGATAAAATATTGGCTCACATACTGCGTGTTCAGCCGCCGCTCCCGCAAACGCGCCAGCAGCACATTTGGATCGCCCGTCACAACGCCGGGCGCGGTCGCAGCGAAGAAGTGAATCGTTTCGCCCGGAATTGCCACCACATGCGGAAATACTTCCTCAAGCGTGCGCCGGATGCAGCGCAGAAACTCCTTGAGGTCGGGACTGAGCGTCTCCTCTGATGAACGCAACTCGATAGCCAGCAGTCCTCCCAGCGCCAGGTGCTCGCGTGCTGAGCGAAAGAACTCCGCCGTATAGAAGCGGTTCAATTGCGCAGTCTGCGGATCGGGCACATTGAGAATGATCGCGTCGTATCTGTCGCTCGTAGTCTTCAGGTACCGCCGCCCGTCCGCAAGACGAACGTGCACGCGCGCATCGGCCAGGACAGCCGCCTGCGCCGGAAAGAACTGGTGTGCCATCTCGATCAGCGCCGGGTCCAACTCTACATAATCGACCCGCACGACGCTTGGATGCTTCAGCGCCTCACGGATTGAGCCGTTTACACCGCCGCCGATCAGCAAGACCCGCTGCGGCGCGGTATGCTCCAGCAGCGCGTAGTCTACCGCCTCTTCGGCAGCACTGGGATCGGGCGCATTCGCGAGAATTACTCCGTCTGAATAAATGCTGCGAATCGCGCCGGTCTCCGTAACCGCGAGGTTGCCGTAAATCGTGTCGCGCGAATCGACCAAATTGAAGCCACGC
>DATCAX010000353.1:0-9811 GCA_036512375.1 Candidatus Angelobacter sp.
CGGATGTCAGCGGCGCGCCACATGGCTTCTGCTGCCAGTGGTGAGCCCGGAAATAGTTCCGGCACGCGCGAGTAAAGTCGCAGCGCATCTTCAGCAGCGCCTTTGCGTCCGCCACGCTCTTCCGCCTGGCGTTCCGAGTCCACGGCCTGGCCAAAGATGATTTCGTCGCCGTTCGTAGTTGAGCCAGTAATGACCGTTTTGCCGGGCAGCCAGCCTGTGATTTCACGTGTTTGCGTGCCTTGTTCAAGAGTCACAAACACTTTGAGCCATGGCTGACTGTCCGCGTTAGCGCGCTCCAGTACCACCAGATTGCTGCCGCGGCCAACCTGCGCGACCTTCTGCGAATTTGCCCCAGCGGAGGTATACAGGGACTCTTCGCGGATCAGGGTTGCGTGCTCGTGTTCGGCGGCGAAAGCGCTCGCGACAAAAGGACCCGCGGTCGCAAGAGCCAGCAGGAGTGGAATGCCAAATGTTTTGCAGTGCTTCACCATGTTTTACTGTACACCGATTTCTCTACACGGTTTGCAGCAGCATGTCAGAAAAAAGCTGCGGCTCAATGTTGCCACCGGTCAGCACCGCTACGGTCTTGCCTGATGCCGGCAATTCTTCCGCATGAAACATGGCTGCCGCCGTCGTGACTGCGCCGCTGGGCTCCGCCAGGACGCGCGCGGAAAACAGCAGCCGCCGCATGGCCCGCCGGATTTCATCTTCGGTCACCGTGACCATGCCATCCACGTATTTGCGGATGTGCTCAAAGTTGATCTCGCCAATGCTTTGCGATCGCAGTCCGTCCGCGGCAGTGCGCGCGGCGCTCTCGCCGGAGATGGATTGTATCTTTCCTGACCGGAAACTGGCCTGCGCGTCAGCGGCAAATTCCGGTTCCACGCCAAATATCTTTGCCCTGGGATTCAATTCCTTGATCGCCGTGGCAATCCCGCTGATTAATCCTCCACCGCCGACGGGCACCAGCACCAGCTCAACCTCCGCCATGTCCTCAAGAATCTCCAGTCCGATGGTGCCCTGGCCGGCAATGATCTTTTCATCGTTATACGGCGGCACGGGAACCAGTCCGCGTTCTTGTTCCAGCTCTTCTGCTTTCTTGATGCGATCTTCGCTGGCGGGCCCAACCAGCACCAGTTCTGCGCCCAGAGCGCGCGTTGCGTCCAGCTTCACTTTGGGCGCGGTTGACGGCATCACAATGGTGGCTTTCACACCCAATGCTCGTGCCGCAAAAGCCACGCCCTGTGCATGATTGCCGCTGGAGTGCGCTACCACGCCGCGCTTGCGTTCGTCCGCCGTGAGCGATGAAATCTTGTTGTAAGCCCCGCGCAGCTTGAAAGATCCAATGGGCTGTAGGTTCTCCGGCTTAATGAAGATCTGCTGATCGTCAGGGAGCTTGCACAGCACCAGCGGCGTTCGTACCGCGATGTCGTGAAGGAGTAAACGGGCATTTTGGATGTCTTTAAGGCTAACCATAGAAGAAGTTCGAAGTCTCGGTATCCATGGTAAATGACGCTGAGCTAAAACAGGCTTCCGTCAAAAGCGATGCCTTCGTATAACATCATTTGCGCATGCATGTTCACCTGATCGACGGCACGTATGAACTGTTCCGGCACTTTTTCGCCGTGCCCTCGTCCAAAGACGCGGAGGGCCAGGAAATCGGGGCTGTTCGTGGTGTGCTTACTTCCGTTTTGTCGATGATCGAGAAAGGCGCAACCCATCTTGGCGTCGCCACTGACCACGTGGTCGAGTCTTTTCGCAACGACTTGTACGCTGGCTACAAGACCAGCGAAGGCGTGGCTCCGGAACTGCTCTCGCAGTTTCCTGTTCTTGAGAAAGCTCTGGAGTCCATGGGAGTGGTGGTGTGGCCGGAGGTTTACTTTGAAGCCGATGATGCGCTGGCCTCGGCCGCCGCCAAAGCGGCAAACGATGAGCGGGTTGGGCAAGTTTTGATCTGTACGCCGGACAAAGACCTCAGCCAATGTGTCGCCGGCAACCGGGTGGTCCAGTTGGATCGGCGGCGCGATGTCCTGCGTGATGAAGCAGGGGTATTGGAAAAATTCGGCGTCAGGCCGCAATCGATTCCAGACTACCTCGCCGTAGTCGGCGACAGCGCCGATGGCTTCCCGGGCATCGCTGGCTGGGGGCTAAAGGGCGCAACTCTTGTGCTGTCGCAGTACCCTCATCTTGAAGACATTCCGAAAGATTGGCACGCGTGGCATCCTTCGATCAAAAAGGCGCGCGCGTTGTCCGAATCGCTGTTCGGCGCCTGGGACGATGCATTGCTATTCCGTACCCTGGCCACTCTTCGACTAGACGTACCGGTCTTTGATTCGGTCGAGGAACTTCGCTGGAAAGGCCCACGACCGAGCTTTGAGGGTGCCTGCCAGCGATTGAAAGCGCCGGATCTGCTTCGGCGGGTTCTGGCGGCAGCCAGGGATTGATTCTCGGTGCTCAACCAGATTGTCGCTGCGCGTGTCTCATCTGTTCGACAGTGGACTAATTCTTTCGTTATTAGGGAGCTGGTCGAGGACCTTTGCTGGAAAGGCCCACCGACCGAACTTTGAGGAGAGTGCTGGCCGTCGAATCTGAACTCCTATTGTCCCCTGGAGCAAACAGCAAGATTTGCGTTCTGGAAGCTAAACCAGCCGTTCACTGACGTTGATGGCGACTGGCCGAAATATTGCAGAAAGACCAGGTCCTGCAAATTGTAAGTAAAGCCGTTCAAGGTGTAAGGAACGCCGCCGAAATTTGCCAGGCCTTCCAGCGGATCGCCGGTTTTCAGCAGACCTCCGCAGCCCGGGTTATTGACGAACGGATCGTCTATCCACTCACCCACTTCGTGCGATAGCGCGGACACATCCTGGGCGAACGCACCTGCTTTATCGATGTAAGTGAAATGGGAATAGGTCTGTGGCGAGGTGGCGCTGCCGAACGCGCTGTGATAACCGCCAATGCAGCAGCCGCCGCCCGAAGTCAGATAGGTGTCATAGGTCAATGCCATGACAAAACTATCAGGGGTAATCTGGCTGTTGCCGCTGATGATCTGCTGAAGCTTCGAGTCAAAGAAGTTGATGTCCACCAGCGCACTGCGCACGCCGAACTCTGTGCCGATCTTTCCAGAGGGTGCTGGAGCTGAAATGGTCACTTCAGGCAGCACAACCAGATTCAGCAAGACGTGGTAATTCGGGTTTACCAGAACATGACTCCAGAAGTTGCCGCGCTGGAAAGCGTCGATGTATTGCGTGTTGCCCAGGTCGACTCCACCCTGCACAAAATCGATGCCCGAGTTGAAGATGGGCGAGAGCACTGTGTTCTGGATCACGCTGCGTCCGTTGGGCAGCACGTGTGCCGGATCGAAGATGCCGGTAGGCGTGGGACTGATCACGATCCGCACCGGAATAAGAAAGGCCGTCACCGTGGTCGCGCTGTTTGTTGTTGCCGGATCGGTGCCAACCATCGTGAAGCTGCTTCCTCCCGCTGAAAGATTACCTGTCCAGTGGGTGACGGTGGGAGTTGCCGGGGCTGCCAGGTTCTCCAGATAGCGTGGAGTCAGGGTGGCGAACCTGGGCGTTGTCGTCTGCGCAACGGTGGAGCTGGCTAAACCAGCGCAGGTCAACGCGGCGAGAATGGCAAAACTTCTGATGCGAGTGAAATATCCTTTGCTCACAATATTTCTCCTTAAATAAAGAAACCTGTCACTTTGTTCCGGGCTCCAGATGGCAGGCATGAGTTTAAGTCACACAATGGCGGCACGATTCTGTTCAGGCGCAGATAAAACCCGATCCCGGCAACCAGGAGGCTGCCAGGATCGGAAATCTATCAGAGCGCTATGCAGGCACGTCATGTTTTGCCCGCAACTGGAATCGGTTTAATGGACTGCTGTGCCGACCACTCCGGCCGAGAAGCTATCGCACCCAATGTTGCCGCAGACCGCGACATCAGTAGTATTTGCGAAGCTTGGGAAGCCAAAGAAGGTTGAGACGAAGAACGAGGAATCGACTGGCTCGGTCCCAGGCCCCTGAATGTTCGTCGGGGAATTGTCTTCCACGTCGGACAGGAAAGCGATGGCTGGACTGGTTGGTACCAGCGTAAACCAGTAGCTGCCGGTTTCAAGGATGGGGCAGCTGATGCCCGTAATCAGGATGGTCACTTCAGTAAGGCCAAAGCCGTTGCGTCCAGTGGGCGTGACCGAGGGAGTTCCGGTGCCGCTACAAACGGTTTTTACTTGGCCGCCGCCGGGGTTCCCGCCTTCAGCGACGCCCTGAACGATGGACCAGGACACGCTGCTCACACCTATGCCCAACCCAAGGTCTTCCATCAATTCATTCACGAAGAGGCCTTGCACGTTCCAATCGGTCTTTCCCTTGGCCCCTTTGAACTTTTTCGGAACAAAGACTGGGACATACACCGCCCCGGTGATATTGAACAGTGTGTTAGTGCCGTTCCACAGTGCATTGGGGTTCTGGCCGGCTAAGTCAAAATCGCCGGCGTACATCAGGCACGAGTTGAGGATACACGGCTCTTCCGTTCCGACAGGGAGAGCCCCGTTCTGGGCCAATCCCATATATTTCTGTTGAGCCTGTGCGGCGCCCGTGAAGCAGAAAACTGTAAGCAGCGCGGAAAATAGCGCCGTTGATCCAAACACTCTCTTCATCATGGTTTTTTCTCCTGAGTTGGAGCTCTTAGCTCTTGTGGTAGAACAACCATTCGCGATCAGCGCGAACGCTGCAGCTGTTTTGCGGAAAGAGTTCTATCCGCACTTTTTGTGAAGTGGCCTTGCTAGCTAGTGGCGCCGGATACTACATCGTTTCACTCGTCGACTAGATAAAAGTCTTGTCAAGACAAATGCTGGCAGATTAATTAGAGATACTTAATAGTTAAAGAATCACTAGTCAGAAGGCAAATATATAGGTCAGCCATCCGTAGAATGCCAAAACGGCACACGAATTGATCTGATTGCTATACTTCTTAACCAATAGAAGAAAGTCATTGGCTGCCCATACTTTAATTAGAAGACTTATTATAGAATCGCGTCCGTGAGAAACGACGATTGCTATTGCGAGGCCACATGGCGAGCATAGTCAGTATGAATATGGGGAAACCCGAGCGTATCCGCAGGCTTAATAACGTTTCTCTGCCTTGTCCTCGTTAACTGCATTAGTTAGCCTTGTCCTGCTTAAGACGCTAACAACGGTTCCTTCATCCATGAGCGGCCATGCGGGGAACTGGCTGGCGCCTGTTCACAGATGACGGCTGAAGAATTCCAGCGTCCGATGTCCCGCTAGACTCGCCGCTTCCGGCTCGTAGTCCTTGCGCTGGTCGCAATTGAAGCCATGTCCTGCGTCGTAAAGGAACAGCGGCAAATCAGGATGAGCTGCCTTGATCTTTTCGATTTCCGCCGGACCGATGTGCGGATCCTTGGCGCCGAAGTGCATCATGACGGGACAGCGCGGCGTCTCCGCGGCATTCTTTGCAATCTGTCCACCGTAATAGCAGATCGCCGCGGCGGGGTCGAGTCGCGTGGCGGCGAGCCAGGCCAGGCTTCCGCCGAAACAATATCCCAGCACTGCGACTTTCAGTCCAGGCCATTGGTCTCCGGCGTGGCTGATAGCAGCCGCGACGTCTTGCAAAGCAGCGTCCATGCCAATCTGCATTGCCGCTTTCATACCTTGCGCTGTATCCGGCGCGTTATAGCCAAGCTCAAGACCCCGTTGCACGCGATCAAATAATGCCGGAGCAATAACGTGATATCCCCGGCCTGCGTAATCATCGGCAACCGACCGTATGTGGCTGTTGACACCAAAGATTTCCTGGATCAGAACAATAGCTCCGCGGGCGGGGCTGCTGCTTTCGGCGAAATACGCGTCAAGTTCGTGACCGTCGGCGGCTTTTAACTTTACTTGTGTGCCCATTGTTTACCTGTCATGCACAGCCGGCAGCTTCTCCGTCGCATCCAGCACTTGCGCCATGAAGTCCACCAGTTGCCATTGTTGCTGCCACGTTACTTTGTCTCCCATGTTCACGTGGACCAGTGCCGGGCTGACCAGTGAGGCCCTGATCTCAGCCGCAGGCACATCTTTCGCCAGCCATAGCGTTTCCGAAGAAGGGATGATCGTGTCTCCCGCGCCGTGCAGCAAGAAAACTTCGGTGCGCAGTTGCGCCAGATGCCCGTGCGGTGAAACCGCGTCCATCTCATCTTTGTGCAGAGTGATTTCTCTCAGCAGGGGCCCGCGCAGTTGGTCGCGATGGTGCAGAAGGAGATCAAGCTCTTTCTTTCCCTCAGGACTCAGTGCCATCGCGCTCTTCATGGCGTCTGGTTGCTCCCACAGCCACTGTCGCAGCGCCTCACGCGCGATGGGAATGTCCTGCGCTGAGAAGAAATCTTCCAGGTGTGAATAGGCCAGGACCAGCGCGCCATATTCGTGCGCCTGGAATGTCGATTCGACGCCGTCTGGCTTGGCAATCACGTTGGCGGCAAAGAATCGCGCCACGCGGCCCATGTCATCGTGTGCGCCAATGGCCACCACAAAGGCGATACTGTCACGGAACTCGCTTCGATTCGCCGCCAGCAGGGAAAGCCCGCCGGCAAAGCTGAGTCCCAGCACTCCCACTTTGCGCTGCATGCGCGTGCTCAGCACCACAGCCGAATCGCCAATTACGTCGATGGTCCGGGCGGTCACCCGATAATCGGCCAGGTCCTGTAATTCCGGCGTCATCACCAGCACGCCCGCGCCAGCCAGTGCTCGCGCCAGGTTCCACATTCGAGGGTCTTCAATGCCCAGATGATGCACGCCATGCAGCAGCACCACACCGCCCGGGTTCTGAACGTCCTGCGGCGTGTACATTCGATAGCGAAGAACGCCATGCGGAGTCAGAACAGCGCCGTCTTCTTCCTTGAAAGGATGATTCGCGAAACGGGTTGGCAATCCCTCCGCGTGCGAATCGGAGAATTTCAGCAGCAGTGACATGGCGCGCAGGTGCGGGCCCACAGGATGCAGCAGCACCGCCCCGGTAAGGCCGACCGAGGCCAACAGCACAAACAGGAAAATAAAAACTCTTTGCCTGCGTGTGAATCTTGCCACTTAAATCTCCAGGATCACCGGCATGATCAGCGGCCGCCGCGCTGTCGTCTTCACGATGAATCTCTTCAGGTCAGCGCGGATCTTTTCTTTGATCACGCCGTAATCGGCCTTTTCTTCCGGTGTGGACCCATCCAGCGTGGCAACAACCACGCGCCGCGCCTCGCGGACAAAGCCTTCTTCTGATCCCGCGGCGAATCCGCGCATCACGATTTCCGGGATCGATTCCACCGTGCCCTTCAGCTTGTTGATGGCGATAATCGGCAGTACAAAGCCGTCTTCGCTCAGGTGGCGGCGATCTTTGATCACCAGGTCTTCTACCACGTCAGTGCGCGAGCCGGAATCAATGCAGATGCGGCCCACGGTGACTTTATCGAGCTTGCGCGCTCCCAGTTCATCAAACTCAAGCACGTCACCGCTCTCAATCATCAGCACCTTGCCCACCGAGCCGGTCATAGACCGCGCCATCTCGGCCTGAATGCGCAGCTGCCGGTATTCTCCGTGGATGGGAATGAAATACTTCGGTTTCACCAGGTTCATGATCAGCTTTTGCTCTTCCTGGCTGGCGTGGCCGCTCACGTGGACCGGCGGATTGGAGCCGTCGTCATAAATCACGTCAGCTTCGCGGCGGAAGAGGTGGTCGATCATCCGGTAAATGCCTTTTTCATTGCCGGGAATGATGCGCGACGAAAGAACCACGGTGTCGCCCCGCTCGATTCGAGCATGCTTGTGGTTATCGACGGCGGCGCGCGAGAGCGCGGACATGGGTTCGCCCTGCGTGCCGCTGATCATTACACAGACCTGCTGCGGCGCAAAATCTTTGATTTGTCCGGGATGGATCAAGAGTCCCTCTGGAACTTCGATGTAGCCGAGGTCCATTGCGATCTCGGACGCTTCGGTCATCGAGCGGCCTACCAGGGCGATCTTTCTCTTGTAGTCCCGTGCCATCTCGAAAGCCAGCTTGATGCGGTGGATCGACGACGAAAAGCAGGAAATAAACAGACGGCGCTCAGCCCGGGCAAATATTTCGTCAAATTTGCCGCGCACCGCTCGCTCACTCGGCGTATAGCCACGTCGTTCAGCGTTGGTGGAATCCTGCAGCAGCGCCAGCACGTTGCCTTCTTTGCCGTACTCGGCAAAGGTGTGCAGATCAAACAGTCGATTATCAGTGGGCGTGGGATCAACCTTGAAATCGCCGGTGTGGATGACTACTCCCAGAGGTGTGTGAACCGCCAGCGCCACGCAATCCACCAGGCTATGCGTAACCTGTATGGGATTGATAGTGAACGGCCCCAGGTTGAAACGGGTGCCTGCCTGGATTTCGCGCAAATCAGCGTCGTCGAGTAACCCATGTTCTTCCAGTTTGTTTTCCACCAGCGCCAGCGTGAATTCAGTGCCGAAGACTGGCACCCTCAACTCCGTAAGCACCCAGGGCAGCGCTCCGATGTGGTCTTCATGACCATGCGTCAACACGATGCCACGCACTTTATCTCGGTTTTGCAGCAGATAAGTGATGTCGGGAACCACGATATCCACCCCGAGCAGTTCGGATTCTGGGAACATCAGGCCGGCGTCGATAACGATAATGTCGTCACCGTAGCGCACGGCCATACAGTTCATTCCGAACTCACCGAGGCCGCCAAGGGGTATAAGATGGAGTTTTTGAGAGGGCATGGTCAACCCTTGATGCTAACAGAAAGCGTGCGTCGGGTTGGTAACCCGTCGGCGTCGAACAAGCCGCCCGAAGCGAAAGTGAAACAGAAGGCACGACCGTGCTTTCGCGACCATGGGCGCTATTGGGCCATAGCATCTACCACCGCGGGCGAAGGGGTTTCCGTATTCAGTTCGCCCTCCCAGCGAGCAACTACGGCGCTGGCCAGGCAGTTACCAATCACATTTACCATGGTGCGCGCCATGTCCATGATTTGGTCCACGCCGAAGATAGCGAAGATCGGCCATGTGGGTAGATGGAACGAATCGGCCGTAGCCAGCAGAATGACGAAGCTCGCGCGCGGCACGCCAGCTACACCCTTGCTGGTGAGCATCAGGGTAAACACCATCACCAGTTGCTGGCCGAAACTCAGATGAATGTCCGCCGCCTGAGCGACGAAAATTGAAGCAAGCGACAGATACAGCGTGCTGCCATCCAGATTAAAGCTGTAGCCGGTAGGGATTACAAAGGCCACAACCTGGCGAGGGACCCCGAAAGCTTCCATGGCTTCCATGGCGCGCGGGAGAGCCGCTTCAGAGCTGGCGGTGGCAAATGCAATTGACGCTGGTTCCGCCACGGCTTTGAAGAACCGCCGCACGTCAATGCGCGTTATCAGCGCCACCGGCACAAACACGCAGCTGATAAAAACTACGAGAGCGGCATAAAGCGTCATTACCAGCTTAGCCAGGTTCCACATCACGTCAAAGCCCATGGTGCTTACGGTATATGCGATTGCACCGGCCACGCCCAGGGGTGCAAACAGCATGACAATGTTGGTGAACTTGAACATGGTCTCAGAAAAACTTTCTGAGAATTCGAGCAGGGGCCGCCGGCGCTTTTCATCGAGCTGCGCCAGCGCGATGCCAAAGATGATGCTGAACACCACCACCTGCAACACCTGGTTCTCTGCCACAGACTTGGCAATATTTTCGGGAAACACGTGCAGGATCAGATCGGCTGCTGTCTGCTTTTGTACGGTAGTAGGCGCTGGCGCATTGGCTGGCGGCCTTACGCCCAC
>DATCAX010000354.1:0-2781 GCA_036512375.1 Candidatus Angelobacter sp.
AGGCTGGAGCGCCACACAAAAAAAATACCAATCAGCAGGGAAGTAGCAGCGCTACAGAGAAGGACTGCAACGAATTCGCGAGAACTATTATGTTGTGCGATTACCGGGTTCAACCCGCAGGCGATCCCCAAGGCAAATGCCGTGGTCATCGCAACTGCGGGCAGTTTCATGCAACTTTTCGCAATCGAACCAGCGTTTCAATGTGAAATGTCTGCGGAAACAAATCAAACATCGCCATCTCCGTAATCTCGTAGCGATTGGTAACACCGTCCGCGCTTTTCCCAGCCACTGCCGTGCCCGAGTCAGCGCCAGCGCCCGCTCCATCAGCCGTTTCAACAAACGCTCCACGAGACGCTCGCTGCGTCCCCATTAATACCGCCAGGTCTCTGGCCAGCGTCGAAGGGTCGCAAGACAAATACACAATCTCGGCGGCTCCCAAGGATGCAAGCGCAGCTGCCGCCGCAGTTCCAAGCCCCGCTCTGGGCGGATCCAAAACAACAAAATCTGGCCGCTCTGTCGTCTTTTTCAAAAACTCCTCCGCATGCTCGTTGTGGGACACCACCTCAACCCCCGCGCTCTTTGCATTAGCAAACAAGTCTCGCGTAGCCGCCAGATTGGCATCCACGCTCACAACCCGTTCGAACGTCTGCGCCAGCGGCAAAGTGAAAAATCCCACGCCGGCATACATGTCGAGCGCCAGAGCGCCCTTCGCACCCGCCGTGACCGCCTTCAGCAAACCCTCAGTCAGGAACCGATTCACCTGAAAAAATGACAAATGGCTAACCTGGTATTTAAATCCGCCCACTTCGTGCACTAAAAATCCAGGCCCCGTCAGTTCGAACCGATCTTTCTTCTGGTCCAGCAGCAAAAGGCTCTCCAGTCGCGGCAATTCTGCGCGAAGCAGGGAAGCGAGCTCTTCCGGTGGCGCCGGAAATTTTTCGAACGCCACGTTAAGCGCAATTTTCTCATCCGCCGAATCAGTAAACGCCTCGATCTCCAGAATCCCGGCAGGCAATTTCCCGCCTCGCGCCATTTCTTGCAGCAACTCAAAAGTCTCCAGCAATCGTGGCGAGAGTATCGGACAAGTATCAATCGGCAAAATCACCGAACTCCCCGGCAAAAAATATCCCAAAGCCCGTGGCATTCCGCTCCGCACCGCCCACTGCGCCCGGTTGCGATAGCCATAAGGTTCGCCCGAATGTGCTGCAATCTCCCCGTTCCACTGAACACCGCCCAGCCGCGAAAGCGTCTCCCGCAAAATCTCTATTTTCAGCCGCACCTGCTCCGCCGCCGGAATATGCTGATAATGGCATCCGCCGCAAACCTGAAAGTGTGGGCATGACGGCGCTATCCGTTCCGCGGACGGCGAAGTGACCTCCACCAACTTGGTCCAGATCAATTTTTTCTTTTTGGTCTTGGTAGCCGCACGCACACCTTCGCCAGGCAATACATAAGGCACAAATACGGTGTTGCCATCGGCATGCGTCAATCCGTCACCGCCGTAAACAAGCTTCTCAATCGATAATAGTAACTCATCTGACATCATGTGGCCTCAGTTTCTCTATGAACTCTGGACAGCCGGAATAACAAGCTTGGAAGAAATGTGGGCAATCGAAAGTGTAACCGACACACCTCAAAAAAGCGCGTAGATGTACAATAGGAACTCCAGCTCAGAAATCACGGTGTCTCATGATGAGCAAACACCCATCTATTCGATTCGTTGTTTATCTTGCTTTGCTCCTGGCGCTTTCCGGAATGCTTTTCGCGCAGAGCACCAACAAAACACTCGTGATAAACGGCAAAACCGCCAATGCCGGCGTCCGGCAAATCAACGGCCGCTTGTACGTCGACCTCGAGAGCCTCGCCCAGGCCACCAACGCCGTCTTAACCGTTGAGCCCCGTCGTGTCCTGCTCAACATACCTCCCTCGGATGCCGGTGCCGTCGCGTCTGACGATTCTGCCCAAAATTCCCAACGACTTTCCCGCGACTTCTCCTCCACCGCCATATCCGCCCTCGCCGCCATGCGCGAGTGGCGCGTAGCCGTCCGCGCCATGATTCTCTACGGTCTGGCCGTCAGCGATACCTGGGTGCAGGCCTACCATAATCAAACGTTGGACGCGATCCGCCAGGCAGGCGTGGCTGCTTCCACCGACCCCGATAAGAATGCTCTTCAACTATTGCGCGGCGAAGCCGACATGATGACCGCGTGGGCCAATCAAGTCGAATCCGCCCGTCAGGAACTCAATGGCGCCAAAGTCGTCGATCCCAACGCTCTGCAGAACGATCCAGCTCTCGCTAAAATTCAAAGCTGCAACCAGTTTCTGAATTCCATGGTCTTCAGCGGCACCTTCAACGACGACCCCAGCTGCCACTAAAGTAAAGAATTTCGTGTTCCGATACCGCCGGCCCAAGCACAAACCTGTCATTCCGACCGCGAAGTGCAGGAATCTCTCTGCTATGCTCCCTCACGCCAAATAGAACAAACTCAACCTCGGCAATCCAAATTCCTCCAGCAATCGCTTTTGTATATATTGTCTTTCCACCAGCGCCAGTTGTTCCGCTTTCATTTTCTTCCGGTACGCCGCCAACTGTCCGTCCATCTCGCGTCTAAGTTGCAGCATGCGTTCTTCACTAATGTGAGCCGCCATCAGCGCCTGTTGTCTGTCGTCCAGAATCGTCAAACGCCGCTCCAAATCTTCCAGATCAACTGGCCCCGGTGAATCCAGAAGCACCATGCTGGATTCCAGCGACTTTGCGATTTCCCGTAAACGCGAACTGAA
>DATCAX010000355.1:0-6238 GCA_036512375.1 Candidatus Angelobacter sp.
CAGAAACTCTGCGGGCAGCTGGCTCTCTTCGATGAACTTGACGAACGTGAGCCGTGGATCGACGCTGGAAGAAATGACGTCGCCGTAAATCTCATCGCCGCTCTGCAGCACCACGCCCTGCGCGCGGTTGTTCTTCACGATGATCTTTGCGATCGGCGCCTCAGTGCGGATTTCCGCGCCAAACTCGCGGGCCGAGTCCGCGATGGCGTTGGAGATTGCGCCGGTGCCGCCGCGCGAGAATCCCCACGAGCGGAACGCGCCGTCAATTTCTCCCATGTAGTGGTGCAGCAGCACATATGCGGTTCCGGGCGAGCGCACACCCAGAAACGTGCCGATAATTCCAGAAGCTGACATCGTGGCTTTGAGTACGTCGGTTTCAAACCACTGGTCCAGAAAGTCGATGGCGCTCATGGTCATCAACTGGACCTGGTTGTATTTGTCCTCGCTACTCATGCCCTGAAAACGCTTGCCGATAAACAGCATCTTCATCAGTTCGCGCGGATTGAGGGTTGAGGGATCGGGCGGCACCATGCTGAGGATCGGTTTCACAAATCGGCACATCGCCTGCATGGCCTTGCCAAACTCTTCATAGGCTTCGGCGTCGACGATCGAGTGCCGCGCAATCTCGCGCCGCGACTTGCCATGATCATTCACCCGCCAGAGGTAGTCGCCGTTTGGCATAGGCGTGAACGTGCCGTCGAGCGGGAGGATTTCCAGACCGTGGCGAGGCAGGTCGAGGTCGCGAATGATTTCCGGCCGCAGCAGTGAGACAACGTATGAGCAGACGGAAAACTTGAATCCGGGAAAGATCTCTTCCGTCACGGCGGCTCCGCCGAGCACATGTCGGCGCTCAAGAACCAGAACCTTTTTGCCCGCACGAGCAAGGTAGGCGGCATTGGTGAGGCCGTTGTGGCCTCCGCCAATCACAATTACGTCGTATTTCTTCGAGCCATTGGAAACAGAGGCCATTTTTTTAAGGAGACGCCTTCGTCACTGAGAAATGGAAACGAGACCAGAGAAGTGACTTCTCATTTTAATGGAGTGGGTGGGATTTGTCTCTGCGCACCAAGCCACACTTTCTGCGATCAAGTTTCGTATAATTCTTCGTCAGCCAATTTGCGACAGAGGTTTCCGTGCCCGTTGGTACCGCATTTCACGATCGCACGTTCGCCCTGTGCCACAGCCTGAATTATCGCGAGTGGTCAGGCTTTTACACGGTCAGCAGCTATGAGGTGCACCATGAGCACGAGTACAACGCCATTCGCAACGCTGCTGCGCTGATCGATATCACGCCGCTGTACAAGTACATTGTGGAAGGCAAGGACGCCACCAAACTGGTGAACCGCGTCATCACCCGTGACATCAATAAAGTGAAGACCGGCCAGGTAATTTATTGCTGCTGGTGCGATGAGCAGGGAAAAGTCATTGACGACGGCACCATTACTCGACTGGCGGAAAACAAATATCGCTGGACTGCCGCCGATCCGAGCCTGCGCTGGTTTCGACAGAACGGGTTGAACATGGATGTCCAGATAGAGGACGTCTCCGAGAAAGTCGCGGCGCTGGCCTTGCAGGGCCCTACATCCGGCAAGTTGCTCAAGAGCATTGCCGAAGCAGACGTTTCCCAGACAGACATTGCCAACCTGAAATATTTCCGCATGACCAGCGGCAAGATCGCAGGCGTGCCCGTTGATATTTCGCGCTCGGGATACACCGGCGATCTGGGCTACGAAATCTGGGTGCCGATGAATGACATCGGGGACGCCGTCAAGGTGTGGGACGCGCTCATGGATGCAGGCAGGCGCTTTGATATTCATCCTGCCGGCATGCTCGCGCTCGATGTTGCCCGCATTGAAGCGGGGTTGTTGCTGATCGAAGTGGATTACATCAGCAGCAAGAAGGCGCTGATTCCAGAGCAGAAGTACTCGCCGTATGAACTCGGCTTTGGCAAGATGGTGCACCTGGATAAAGAGAACTTTGTCGGCAAAGCGGCGCTGCATCAGCAACAGAAGAGCGGCGTCGCGCGGCAACTTGTGGGGCTGGAGATGGATTGGGTGGAGATCGAAGAGCGGTATGAAAAGTTTGGACTAACGCCCGCGGCTCCGGCGCAAGCTTCTCGAGTCCACGTGCCGGTTTATCTGGGCGGCAAGCAGGTGGGCAAAGCGACCTCAACCACCTGGTCTCCGTTGCTCAAGAAAATGATTGCCCTGGCCACCGTTGACACGGCGCACTCCCAGCCTGGAACCAAGCTGCAGATGGAAATTACGATTGAAGCCGTACGCCAGAAAGTGACGGCAAAGGTGGCGAAGTTACCGTTCTACAATCCAGAGCGCAAGACCAAGACTCCGATCGTCTAAAGACGTAGTATGCTGCGTCTCGACGTTGAGTGTGTTACCACTTCTTGAAAACAAAGAACGCCGCCACCACCATAAAGAAAAATCCCACAGCGTAATTCCACTTGATGTCCTGCTTCAAGTACCAGACGGAAAACCCAGAGAACACCACCAGCGTAATGATCTCCTGGATCGTCTTGAGCTGGGCGACATTGAAGGTATGGCTGCCAATGCGGTTGGCCGGGACCTGAAAGGAGTATTCAAAGAGAGCGATTCCCCAGCTAATGAGCGTGACCTTCCACAGGGGCACGTTCTGGTACTTGAGGTGCCCGTACCACGCAAAGGTCATAAAGATATTGGAGAAAATCAACAGAACAATAGTGATCATTGGATGCTGTCCAGTTCCTGGGGCGGCCAAAAAGACCGGTGCCGTCTTAAGAGAATTTCTGCACTGAAATGGCTATTCTAGCAGCCGAAAAAGAAATCGCCCCGGCAAGAAGGCCGGAGCGATTGCGAAGAATGAGCGTGTTTACTGCACCGTGATCTTGCGCGTAACGAAGAAGTTTCTTCCCGTACTGTCCCACGCTTTTATCACCAGTGTGTGAGCGGCTTTGGTCATCGGCACGTCGGTGGAAATCTGCGATGTGTTGGGAGTGTTAAAGACCAGCTTGTTGTCAACATAAATCTGGAATGATGTGATTTTTGCCGTGGACTTTGCGGCAGCCACTACATGCACCGGCGAGTTAACCGTGGAATTCGCTGCCGGTGAACAGACATTCACAGTAAAGTTGACGGAATCCGTGCAGGGTGGCGGAGTGCCGCCGGCGCCGCTGAATGCCGTGAGTTTGAAGTCATTGCGGAAGCTTGTGCCCTGGCTCCATGATTTCACCTCCACCTGGTGGTTTCCGGGGGTGAGAGGCAAAGAGGTATCCAGGTTGCCGCCAGAAACCTGGAACACCAGCTTGAAATCAAGATAGATCTGGGTGACAGTCACCGCAGTTGACGACGTGGCGTGGGAGACAATATGCGCAGGCGAGGTCCGCACAGCCCCGTCTGAAGGCTGGCAAACCGTAACCGTGCGGTTAGTGGTTTGCAACCTGCAAGCCGCCGTGGGAGTTGTATTCAGGACAATGTACACTGTTCCGCCGCTTGCGAACGCAAAGTCAATCTTTCCGTCGTGATTGAAATCGCCGGTAATCATGGAGCCCCCTCCATTGGGTGCGGCGAGCGCTATGAATGTGGGGGATTCCGTGAATGTGCCATCGGCATTCTGGCGTGCGATTAAGAGGGTGGTACCGGTACCCGTTGTGGGATCGTTTGTAAGAAGGAGAACATCTTTCAAGCCATCGCCCTCCACGTCGAAAGAAGCGCCGTCGGCGGGCGCGCTGTCATTCTCAACATTGATTCCTCCGCCAAAACTCCCATTCCCCAGGTTGATTTGCGCCAAGGTCCCAGAGCACGGAGTATGGCAGCCTTCATAGGAAACTACGGCGTCAGAGAATCCATCCTGATTGATGTCTACCGCAGTAATGTTTCTGGGCACCGAAAGAGTGCTTACAAGATGGTCAGTAAAAGTGCCGTCGCCATTGCCGATCAGCACACCCCAGGCGCCAATCTCGACGTCAAATCCGCCGCAGCACTGGATGTAATAAAGATCGTCCTTGCCATCGCGATTAAAATCCGCCCACACGATCTTTGATACTTGATATCGGTTCTCGCCGGCAGCCGCTGTGGCGCCGAAGCCGGTTGTTGTCTTCTGGGCCAGCACGCCACCACGGCCATCTCCCAGGCTTACGAAAACAGCATTCGCAGGAGAGGCGCTGGACGTTGCAATGTCCGGATTCCCGTCATGATTAAAATCGCCCACGGTAATCGAAGTTGGGAAGGGCCCCCCGCTGATATCGCGGTGGGCCTGAAAAGTTCCGTCACCGTTGCCCAGCAGGATGGAAATGCTGTGCGCGGCGTCAGCCTGGTTGTTGGCCACAACCAGATCCGTCTTGCCGTCTTTATTCAAGTCCACAGCCGCCAGGGCGATGGGGCCGGTACCCGTCGCATATTCCGTATGGGCGCGGAAAGTGCCGTCGCCATTGTTGATCAGGATTGAGACTGTATTCGAAGAATTATTTACCGTTGCCAGATCAGGAATGCCGTCGCCATTGAAATCCGCCTGGATTACCTGCGAAACGCCGGTGCCTGCCGGGTAGCCTTGGGTTGTAAAGGTCTGGCTGAAGGATGTGAGAGAGATAAAGAAGAGCGCAGCGAATACCAAGACGCGATTCATATGGACTTCCAATGCGGAAACAGGATGGGGGAACTCTGAAGAATGAGATGTACTACTTGGTAAACAGGGTGGCTGCAATAGTAAACAAAGTTCCTGCTGGCTTTTCAGGCCATTTTGCTGTGTGCATCTCATCCCAGGGCCTCTAAAGGCCATCCTGAGCTACCCCATGCCCAAGTCCGACGAAGACTCCAGGGGCGTGCCGCAGACGCGGCAGATCACAGCAGAACAGTCGCCGCACGTCAGTGGATCGGCCACTTCTCGAGCACAGTTGGGACAATAGAGCGCGTCATTGGTTTGATGTGCGGGATTTGCCGACTCTGTCATGGTCGCGTCAGATTGAGCGAATGAAACATTCCAATGTAGCATAGAAATATGCAAAGCAAAGTTGACCCGCTCACTACCCAGGCCGATCAAAAGCTGCAACAGGAATTTAACCAGTGGGCCGCCGCCGGCCGCGGGGACGAAATGGAAGCGCACCACTCCGATATCACGGAGCAGACGCTAGCCTTGATGGATATTCAACCCGAAGACAGGATCCTTGATCTGGGCTGCGGCACCGGCTGGGCGACGCGACGGATGGCGCGCATAGCGACGGCTGGCGAAGTAATTGGCCTGGACGTGGCCGACGAAATGTTGCGGCGTGCCGAACAGGCGTCTTCCGCGTTCAGGAACGTTCGTTACGTGTGGGGGTCTGCAGAAAAGATTCCAGAAGCCGACAACGCTTTCAGCAAAGTACTTTCTGTGGAATCGTTTTATTACTACGCCGATCAGGGCAAGGCGCTGGATGAACTCCGCCGCGCAATGGCGCCTGGGGCAAAATTGTTCATCCTGATCAATCTCTATAAAGACAACCATTATTCACTGCGCTGGGTCACCGAATTGAAAGTGCCAGTGCAGGCGCTGTCTGAGGCGGAATATAAAGCGCTGCTGGAAAAACATGGCTTCAAAAACGTTGAGGCGAGGCGCATCCCTGACCGCAGTCCCACGCCGGAGACATATTCCGGAAAGTGGTTTAAGAATGCAGAGGAATTGCGCGATTTCAAAAGGATTGGAGCACTTCTGCTGATCGCGGCCAAGCCGCACTAATGGCGTACGGAGAGGGCGAGGCTGGATTGCATGCGGAGTCCTCTTGCAACAAGGCTGAAAAGTGTGTCAGGCGAAGCTGCATAAGCGGTTTGGAGCGAAGCGGCCAGAAACTAATGGTGCGCCCGGAGAGATTCGAACTCCCGGCCTGTTGCTTCGGAGGCAACCGCTCTATCCAACTGAGCTACGGGCGCACAGGGGTGGAACTTAGATAGGGTATCATTTCCCCCTGCCAACGCGAAGCCCGCCACCACGATAACCCTTGCGTTGGTGGTCGCGATTTACTCTCGCCCTTTTTCTCGCTTGCCTCTTTGGTGGCGGAGTTCTAAACTCGCCTGTTTGCCTATGAGCCAATCTTTGCTGCCAATTCACACCATTGCGGGAAAGCTAAATTTACCCGAAGAATACTTTGAACCCATTGGACGCCACGGCGCCAAGCTGAAGCTGGATATCCTTTCTGACCCTGCCTTTCCGCGCCGAGGCAAGCTCATCCTGGTAACAGCCACGACGCCCACAGCTTCCGGTGAAGGGAAGACGGTTA
>DATCAX010000356.1:0-2773 GCA_036512375.1 Candidatus Angelobacter sp.
TTGGGCGGGTGATTCCAGTCCCTGGACCTTCAGAGCGCGGTCGACGGAAGCCCACACCCAATTGACCGGGCGCGCGCCGACAATTCGTTCACCGTTGATAAATATGGTTGGCGTACTCTCTACTCCGAGCGCTTGCCCTTCCGCCATCGAAGCCCGGACCGCGCTGTCGTCCTGTTTTGTTATACATAAATCGAGTGTTCTTTGGTCAACACCGGTTTCCAGCTTGGCTAATTGATCCAGCCTCTGCAAGGTCTCGGGCAGGCGCTTCTTGTCCCCGCTAAAATCGGCGTCGCGGGCATGGATCTTATCCACATAGTCCCAATAGGCTGGCGTGCTCTGCTCGGCTAGGCAATTGGCATTTACAGCGGCGTGCATCGCCCACGGATGAATCTCAACGAGGGGGAAAGCCTTGTAGACAACCGTTACCCAGTTCTTATAACGTTCCAGGGTATCCGGGAAGAGCCCCTCGTGAAACCGCGCACAGAAAGGACATTCCAGATCGTCAAACACAATGATCGTAACTTTTGCGTTTGGGTCCCCTCTGCCTCGATTGCTATTGAACGGTATCGCGCTCGATTGTTCCTTCGTCAGATCAAACTCCTGCAGCCGCGCCAGACGTTTCTCATCCTGTGACAGCAGGAATGTGAACTTTACTTGTTTTGCATCGTGCGAAAAGGTGACTGGCAGATCGTAATAACCGGCAAACTGGCCGCGGACCCTTTGGCCGAACACCAGCTGATAATCGGCAGGGATGTCGTATTGGGACCGAATCAGTATTTCGATACGGCGGAATTGCTCCGGAGACAAAGCCGCCAATTCGTTTTTGTGCCGGCAAGCATTGAGTGAAAACAATAGTATCAGCGCCGGCCACAGAACTAGGGTTGGTGTGCCAAAAGATGTTGCGCGAGAACGCAATGTGCTCCTCATGGCACCTGAGCGAGTGGCTTAACCAGAAATCCGGCGAAGCCAGCTCGCCTATGACGCCTGTTAATGAACAGAATCAACCTATTTCAGAGATCTTAGTGCCTGCGATACTTCGGAATCCTTTGACAGGAGTTGCGCAAGGAGAACCTTGTCGCCTTGTTCGCCATGTATCCCTTTTTGGAAATCGCTGGGTTGCTTTTTTGATACAGTACATGGAACACAACCGCCACCTCCAGAGCCATCTGAACAAGCAGTGCCGTAACAGATGACCCCGCCCTGACATTGGTCAAAACAGAGGGCGCAGCTTCCTGAGTTGATGCAGGTGATTTTACTCTGGGCGGTGGCGCTGGCCGGCAGCAGAACAAGGCCGATTGCTGCAACTGTCAACACCAAAAGTGATATTTTGAATAGTTTGTGGAAAGTCATGTAATCTCCTCTCGATAAACGTTATTTTTCGAAGCCTAACTTCGGAGAAAACCCAAGGTTGGATGCTAGCATTGCAGCTATTTGTCTGTCAAAGACATTCGATACTTTGAGGGTAGTTATTGTTGTTGTTAAGAAAGTTTTTATAGCCAGCTGCTATTCAGTTTCATAAAGGAACTTATCCAGTCTCAGAAAGATACTTTTTGGTGCCATAACGGAACTTGTCCAGTTTCATACAAAGACATTGTGGTAACTTAGTATCTCCACCTAGCCTTGCAGCGGATCTATCTTTCCTGTCAAAAGGCACTGGACGATAAATAGTATTTTTGATCTTGCGTTGAAAAGGACTGTATGCATAAAATCATCCGGTTCAACCTGTGCACTATCGAATCAGGAGGTTCGTAAGATGCGTTATTGGGCCGCTGCTACTTTGCTTCTCGCACTTCTTGCGATACCAGCTTTCTCTCAAAGCAAATCCAGTCCCAAAGACAGCTCCAAAGCAGGGCCGCCTTCCACGCCGCTGAAGCACGCCAAGCGGACCCCTAGAGAGGCCCAAGCCATCGATCTGCTGACACGGGCTGAGGCTGAGGCCGCTGCGCTAGACGGCCAAATGCGGGCTTGGGTGTTATGGCAGATCGGTCTGGCCTATCAATCAATCGACAAAACGAAGGCTCTGGACTTATTCCACACGGCGCTTATTGCGGCACATGCAGCCAATCAGGGCGGTTCGGCTGGAAAACCTCCCAGCAGTGATCGCGTGAAGATCAGCGCGCGCCCATCGTTACCGCCCGGGCTTTTATTGGAACGTGACATTGCCCGGTCTATCGTGCTACTGGAGCCGAAGCGCACAGATGAGACGGTGCAACAAATTGATCCTGCCATTCGCACCGCTATCCTGGTTTCATTGCTCGCCTCTCAGCAAAAAGAGAAGCAATTCGATCGGGCGATGGAAACGCTTAATCGAATAAATGCAGAAAGTGAGATTCCGTATGAACACGCCATCCGGCTGATGGCGGACCTGAAGCCGGAACAGTCGGGGGAATTGACGCAGCTTTTCTTAACAGCGCTGTCCAGCTATCGCAACCATGCGCCTCATTCCCAAATGAGGGACGATTTTCCAACCATGGTGTCACGGTTTTGGAAGCGTTTGCCCAAAGAGATTGTTACCCAGGCCATTGATGAGATCCTGGCCCAAGCCGCGGAGGACAAAGGGAGCATCAGCTACTCCGTAGTGTCGGAAAAAGGCGGCTCATCGATGCGCAGTCTATACGAAGTCCGCCTCTCTCAACTCATGCCCATGCTGCGCGAGTTCGATCCCTCGGCGGCACGTAAATACGAGGAAAAATACCCTGCTTTAGCGTCCAATACCAGTGATTCAAGTGGGGCGAGCGCTCAATCGGACACGGCTGCCTCGGCAAATGAGTTT
>DATCAX010000357.1:0-3754 GCA_036512375.1 Candidatus Angelobacter sp.
TCAATGAACGCGCCATTATTTCTGTCTCCTGCTGACAATAAACTTGTCGGTGCGCTTGTTATTGCGCGTCTTGTAGCCGCGGGTGGGCTGTCCCCACGGAGTCACCGGATGCCGTCCGCCGGAGGTCTTGCCTTCACCGCCGCCGTGTGGATGGTCCACCGGGTTCATGGCTACGCCGCGGTTGACCGGCTTCTTGCCCAGCCAGATATTGCGCCCGGCCTTGCCGATGGACACGTTCTCATGGTCCACGTTGCCAATCTGCCCGATCGTCGCCATGCAATCGATCAGTACTTTGCGCGTCTCACCCGAAGGCAGTTTGACCAGCGCGTATTCTGCTTCTTTCGCCACCAGTTGGGCTGACCCGCCGGCCGAGCGCACCATCTGCGCGCCCTTGCCCGGCTTGAGCTCAATATTGTGGATGGTGGTGCCGGCCGGGATGTTCTTCAACGGCAGCGCGTTCCCCACAAGAATGTCAGCCTCAGGACCGCTGACGATTTTTTGCCCCACGTTCAGGCCCACTGGATGAAGGATGTAGCGCTTCTCGCCGTCGGCGTACGCGATCAGCGCAATGCGCGCCGAACGGTTGGGATCGTACTCGATCGAAACCACGTTGGCCGGGACGCCCGGCTTGTTGCGCTTGAAGTCGATCTCGCGCAGCCTGCGCTTGTGTCCGCCGCCGCGGTGCCAGATGGTGATGTCTCCACCATTGCGACGCCCGCCGGTGCGCAGCTTGATGCTGGTCAGCGGCTTGTGCGGCCTATCGGTCGTCAACTCGTCGTTGGTCAGCGTTGTCTTGAAGCGCAACGACGGCGTAGTCGGTCTGTATGTCTTAATTGCCATGTAAAACCAGCCTTTAGCAATTAGCCAATAGTAATTAGCTCTTGTGTTGAAGCTCCAAGCTAATGGCCAATCCTTAAACTTTTTTTCTTCGAACCAGCGATTCGGCCTTGCACCGCCGAACCGCGCTGCATCAGGAGCCTAATCGCTGTGACCACGATCCAGACACTGAAGCGGTTTTCTAAATATTGGCCGCGTACTCGGGCATTTTTTCGCCCGCCTTCAGCCTTACGTATGCCTTCTTCCAGTCCGGACGGTAGCCGGCAAACTTTCCCCGGCGGCGTTCTTTGCCGACAAAGTTCGCGGTGCGCACCGAATCAACCTTCACCTTGAAGATCTTCTGGACGGCTTCTTTCACTTCCGTTTTGGTGGCAGCGGCGGCAACTTCAAAAACCAGCGTACCCTGGGTTTCCTTCACGCCCAGCCCTTTTTCCGTGATCACCGGCTTGCGGATAATCTGATAGGCCGATTTCATTACGCCACCTCCGCGTCATGTTTATGTTTCGGCGCCGAGGCCTTGAGCGAGTCCTGCAATCTTTCAAGAGCGGACTTGGAGAAGATCGCCGTTTCATATCGAAGCAGGTGATACGGATGCACCTGATTGCCGGGGATCAGTTCCACGCCGCGAATGTTGCGCGAGCTCAGTTCCAGGTTGCGGTTGTCCTTTACGCCATCCACCAGCAGCGTCGTTTTGCCGACGCCCAGCTTGCCCAGTGTTTTGCGAAACGTGCCGGTCTTGACCGCGTCCAGTTCGAACCCTTCCACCACCATCAGGTTGCCATCAGAAAACTTGGACGCCAGTGCAGAGCGTAACGCGCCCAGAAGCTTCTTCTTGGGAAACTGATAGTCGTACGAACGGGGTTGGGGGCCGTGGACCGTACCGCCATGACGCCACAGTGGTGACCGGATGGAGCCCACGCGCGCGCGTCCTGTGCCCTTTTGCTTCCAGAGCTTTTTGCCGGCGCCTGACACCAGCTTCTTGTTCTTGGTGGCATGCGTGCCTGCCCGCTGCGCCGAACGGTAATGTTTTACCGCTTCCCAGAGAAGGTCTTCATTGATACCGCCAAAGACCTCGTCGGCCAGCTCCAGCGAGCCTGTCTTCTTGCCTTCGAGATTTACAACATCGATCTTTGCCATAAAAAATCAGCCCTTGGCCTTTAGCTCTTAGCTTTTGGCTTTTTCTCGTTGCTCAACCGGGATCTTTACCTATTGAGCATGAATCTTGTTGTGAGTTTTTGGTTTTCAAGTTACCCGGTTTACCAAATTACTCAATTACCAAATCTGCCTTACTTCTTCGACTTACCAGCCGCTGCTTTCTTTGCAGCCTTCAATGGGGCTTTTATTCAAGGGGCTCCGCAGCATCTGCTGTTTCGCCCTCGCGCTTTGCTCGCACTATCCGGTGCTCGCTCCGCGCTCACCCTTTATTTCTTCGACTTACCAGCCGCTGCTTTCTTTGCAGCCTTCAATGGATCCAAAGTGGTCGATCCGGCAAAGCCACGGCGCTCGCGCGGTGGTTTCTTTGCTTTCAGGATCACGACATAAGCGCCCTTCGGACCGGGCACCGCGCCTTCTACCAACAGAAGATTGTCGTCCGTGTCGATGCCGCGAATCTTCAGGTTGCGGACCGTGACCTGGTCCACGCCCATGTGGCCGGACATACGCATTCCGGGAAACACGCGCGACGGAAACGACGATGCGCCGATCGAGCCCTGCACCTGGAACATGTGCCCGTGCGCTCCGGGGCCGCCGCCGAAGTGATGGCGCTTTACGACGCCGGCAAAGCCGCGCCCTTTGCTCACGCCAACCACGTCCACGAATTTCTCATTGGTGAAAATGTCCACCAGGACCTTGCCGCCAACTTTGAGGCTGTCGCCGTTGCTCGCGGCCGCTTCGCCGTCCGCCGCCTGTGCTTCAGCTTTCGCCGCTTCGGTACCGTCCTCCAGGGCAACTTCGCGCATGAACTTTACCGGCGGCAGATCGTGCTTGCCGAAATGTCCCTGCATGGCCTTGGTCACGTTCTTGCCCTTGACGAATTCCACCAGACCTATCTGCGCGGCTTCATAGCCATCTTTATTGTTACGCTTGATCTGCGTGATCACGCATGGGCCGGCCTGCAGAACGGTGACGGGATGAACGTCACCCTTGTCGTCAAAGATCTGCGTCATGCCGATTTTCTTGCCTAGAATTCCGTTAATCATTTGCCTTTATCTCCTCATCATTCCTCTGCCGATTGCGGCATCGAGGAACTGCAGGTTTGGTGCCGGTCATTAGCTCTTGGTATTTGGTACTTGGACCAAATACCAACTACTAAATACCAACTACCTATTTATGTTCTTTCCCGAACGCCTTGATCTCCACGTCCACGCCGGCCGGCAGGTCGAGCTTCATCAGCGCGTCCACCGTGTTTTGCGTCGGCTCCAGGATGTCGATCAGGCGCTTGTGCGTGCGGATCTCAAATGCCTCGCGCGACTTCTTGTCCACGTGGGGAGAGCGCAGCACACAATATTTGTTCTTCACCGTGGGCAATGGAATCGGTCCAGCAATCTGTGCCCCGGTACGTTTGGCCGTGTCAACGATCTCGCCCGTGGACTGGTCCAGGATGCGATAGTCGTATGCTTTCAGACGTATGCGAATTCTCTCTTTGCCTATCACTAGTTTTTATCCTCAAAGATCTTTGCGGTCAGGCCAGCGGTGAAAGATCTATGGTCACTGCCGCTCTTGGTTATGTTAGTGGACCGCAGGCGCCCTCGCCTGCGATCCCTGAACTTACTGAATAATTTCTGAAATCGTGCCTGCACCAACCGTCCGTCCACCTTCGCGGATAGCAAAGCGCAGTCCCTTATCCATGGCCACCGGCGTAATCAGCTCGATGGTCAGCGATACGTTGTCGCCCGGCATCACCATCTCCGTGCCGGCT
>DATCAX010000358.1:0-2560 GCA_036512375.1 Candidatus Angelobacter sp.
CGTGCGCCTGTAGCAAACGGAGATCCAGGAGTGGCGGCGAGCATGCCGGTGCCGGTATTTACGGAGAACGCTGAAACAGTGTTCGCACTCTGATTGCTTACAAAAAGAAACTTATGGACTGAATCGAACGTCAGGAACTCTGCCCCGGCACCGGCTGGGAAGGGGCCACCGGAGACGAGCGACAGAGAGCCAGAGGTGCTTACAGCAAATGCAGATACTGTGCCGGAACCGGAATTGGTGACGAAGGCAAAGCTGGCGGTGGTCCCTTGCGGCGTTTTGGTGCCCATCGTGCCGCACCCATTCAGCAGCAAAACAACTATCAGCACGAACATGCTGGAGAAGATCAACCAGGATGCGTGTTGAAGATGGTGCGAGTGCTGTTGTGAAGAGAGCATGGCCTTCAATCTCCCATCATTTCATTGTAGGCGTGGACGAACGTCTGCGGCGTACAAAGTCGGCTGATTTCCTGATTTCCGACCTGTCGTCGCCAAATTCCGCTCGGGTGTCAATTCAACAACTTCAGTAAGGACGACCTGGACGCCCAGCTCCTTTTCAGCCTTGACAAGTCATCCGGGTGCTTTCGTGCTGCATAGACAGCACAGCCGCTTGATCAATTGCGGAGCATTTCTTGGCTTCCGCCACAAAACACGAACCTGGCAATGCCCAAGCTCATCCCGCACATACTGTGAAGGACAAATCTCGAACTTATCTCACCTTTTCGCGTAATAATGAGTCATGAGCATGGAACTGACGATCAAGAACCTTTCCAAGACTTACAAGAACGGCGTCAAAGCGCTGGATAACGTGTCGCTAACGATTCCGCGAGGAATGTATGGCCTACTCGGCCCCAATGGAGCCGGCAAATCCACTCTGATGAGGACACTAGCCACGCTGCAGGAGCCGGACAGCGGCAGCGCTTTTCTGGGCGAGATTGACGTACTCAAACAAAAAGACGAAGTGCGCCGCCAGCTTGGGTATCTGCCGCAGGAGTTTGGCGTTTATCCTCGCATCTCCGCGCAGGACATGCTCAGCCATCTGGCGCTGCTGAAAGGCATGACAAATTCGCGTGAGCGCAAAGAAGTGGTGGCTGCCATGTTGCAGCGCTGCAATCTTTATGAAGTACGCAAAAAAGCCCTGACCGGCTTTTCCGGAGGCATGCGCCAGCGCTTTGGAATTGCCCAGGCACTTATTGGCAACCCGCAACTGCTGATCGCGGATGAGCCAACCGCAGGTCTTGATCCCGGCGAGCGCAACCGATTCTACAATCTGCTGGCTGAGGTCGGAGAGCAAGTGGTTGTGATCCTCTCAACGCATATCGTGGAAGACGTGATGGATCTCTGCACTGACATGGCCATCATCCATGAAGGCAAAGTTTTATATGAAGGAGCACCGCAGGCTGCGATCTCCGAACTTAACGGCCGGATATGGCAACGCTCCATCGACAAGCCGGAGTTGGTGCATTACGAAGAAACCTTCCGCGTCGTCTCCAACCGCCTTGTTGGCGGACGGCCGTTCCTGCACGTGTTTGGAGAGCATCTGCCGGGAGAAGGCTTCCTGCCCAGCCAACCCGATCTGGAAGACGTGTTCTTTACCAAAATTCGGCACTGGAATTAGGAAGCGATCAATGTTTTTACGAATAGCGTTGTTTGAAATCCGCTTTTGGCTCCGCTCCTGGATGGTATGGATTTTTCTCTTCATCATAGGGTTGTTGGTTTTTGGAGCCGTGAGCTCAGACCAGGTGCAGCTTGGCGGAGCTCTCTCCAATACGGACCGCAATGCACCTTTTGTCATCCAGAACTTTTACTCGTTTATCGCGTTGCTTACGTTGCTCATGTCCACGGCGTTTGTGAACTCGGCGGCCATCCGGGACTTCAGCTATAACACCTATCAGATTATCTTTACCACTCCACTCCGCAAATTCGATTTTCTGCTCGGCCGCTTCATTGGCGCCACCCTCATCTCGGTGATACCGATGCTAGGCGTGTCGCTCGGTATTCTGTTGGCCAAGTACATGCCCTGGGTCGATGCGGGCCGGTGGGGTCGCGTTAACTGGGTAGCGCACATGAAAGGAATTGCGGTCTTCGCGTTGCCGAACGCATTCTTTGTGGCCGCGGTGCTGTTCGCCATTGCGGTTCTGGCACGCAATGAAATCGTCTCTTTTGTTGCCGCCCTGGTATTACTTACCGGCTATGGCGTCGCTGGCGCGCTTACTCAAGATATTCAACACGAGCAAATCGCCGCACTTCTGGACCCGTTCGGCAGACGCGCTTTCAGCTTTCTCACGCGTTACTGGACAGTCGCGGAGAAAAACAGCATCTCGGTTGGCTTTGACGGATTGTTGTTATGGAACCGCCTCCTATGGATAGGTATCGGTTGTCTGGTCTTTGCAATCGCGTATTCGCGTTTTAGCTTTGCTGAAAGACGCACTAAGGCCAAAGCAGTCGAGGTGGACGCGCAAGAAGCAATCATCCCGGTCCGGGTTACTCTGGTCCGCCCGCAACTGCATAACTCGACCTGGGCCAAATTCGTTGGCTCTTTTAAAATCCACTTCCTGGGGATG
>DATCAX010000359.1:0-3171 GCA_036512375.1 Candidatus Angelobacter sp.
CGCGCGAAATTGAAAAATGGGGCACAATTTGGGGCACAGGGAATCGGAAAACGGCTGCAAGTGATTGACTGCAAAGACCACGTGTGTAGATTCTCAATCTTAAAACCCGGGTTCGATTCCCGGTAGCGCTACCAAATCCCACCTCTCATCACTGATTTTTCCTGCACTTCATGCGACCGGGCGACCCGCAGCAAAGCAACGCCACGGCAAGATGGCTGCATCTTATATTTTCGATGAAAACGCAGCAGGGACTGGCAATCATTACTCGAACCGAACATTGGGATCAAGCTGCGCAGTATTCTTGGGGCTTGAGCCGCCTGGACATCGCGGCCTACCTGCAATTACCGCTTTCAGAAATGCCTTCCCCGTTCGCAACCCCGCAAGAGTCTGCTCAAACGTCAAGCGACGGGCTAGCACACTGACACTGACGAACCGCGAACGTTACGCAACCGTATTCAGGGAACAACAGTGTGACAGTCTTGTTTCCAGAGGCACCCAGAAGCTCTGCCATTCGCGACTGCGTTCCGTCGCAACCATCAGCATGAGTGTTCCTTCGTCCTCAGGGACGTCTTCAACGCGATAAATGATGGGAAAGGCGAATTGATTGATCAGGCCTCCGGGCCCGTAGTGGACCACGGTGACGGTGTCACCGCTGGCCAGCAGTCTATAGGCGGTGTCTGGTTTAGCTTCTGACTGCAAAATCTCGTGCAGCGTGCTCATGCTTACCATGTAACAGAGTTCCATAATGGCGGAAATCCTTCCCGGCCGGCATATAGCTGCCCGCCCCCGAAAGTCCATTTGTAAACCTTCTGCTGCTTAGTGCTCCGAGTGCTTCATCCGTTTCGGAACAACTCTCATCCGTTACCTATCGTTTTAGAAGTACGAGATTACGGTTTCATTGGACTGAAATTAAAAGAATTAATCTTTCCCGAGAGCGGAGAGGAGATAGAGCGGGCTGGGGCCTATGGAATCTACGGGGTTTACAGGCGCTTGAGCGCAATGCGCGCCAGCGCGGCGGATTTCTCAATGCGCGCGGATTCTTCACGCACTCCACCCACGCTGATACGCAGAAAAGTGCTGCCTTGCAAAACATAGAGTGCGCCCACCATGGGGCCGCCGACCCAATAGGCTTCTTCGCCCACGGCTTTAATAGCACGCGGCCGGGTAGATTCTTCTTCTTTTTCTTTTTTCTTATTTCCGGCACCAGGCATCTTTTCTGCTTTTTCTTGTTCCTCAGCGGCAGGCTTGCCGGAGGCGAATTGCTTCTGCCAGAACGCGCGTGGGGAAATGGATCCAGGTGACGCTATAGCGACGCTGATGGACTTGCTGGCATTGGCAGTCCGAAAAAGGCATTGTGACATCACCAACCCACTCCCAGGCTGCGTGCTTGGCTTTGTTTCCTGGACGGGGTCGCCCTGCACGGCCTGAACATCCGCGCTGGTGAGCAAGGTGCACGGATCTTTCTTGGGCTGCTGTGCCGTTTTAGGAGGAGTTTTTTGTGTCGAAGCCTCATGCTTCGCGTCTTGGGTTCCGAGCTTGGCAGTGGACTGAGCGGCTCCGGACATTGCACCGGCAAGCGCAAAGAAGCACAGCAGCAAACGAAATAGGTACTTCATTGAACATTCCACGCGAAAGATTTTAGCCGCGACACCAACAGAAAGCCCGCGTGAAGATGATAATTCTTCACGCGGACCGGTAATTACAACGTTTTTAGTGCCTGCGGTTATCGTCGCAGTCAGGTCCCCCGTGGACTCCATTTGCGGGATCGCCGAAGCAGAGTTTGCCGCCGCCTTCATTATCACCGGTGCGGGTGCCGAACTGCGTGCCATCGAAAGAAGCGAACAGTCCGCGACCGCCGGTTTGACGGGCGATTGTTGCCAGCGCGTCCTGCGCGGTAGCTGGTCCCGTGGTCGCGTTCTGTGAGGGATCAGTCACGCAGGTTCCAGTGCAGCCATCCGCATAGCCAACCAACACGCGGCCGAATTTATCGACGGTGATGTCATTAAAGTCCAGCAGGTTGCGGCACGGATTGCTGCCGCCGCCGTTCCAGATACAGCCACGCTGCACAGGGTCAGAAGGAGTTGCGTCAGAAGTAGTCCACGTGCTTCCGCCGTTATAAGTGAAAGCAACGTAGAGATGCCAGACACCGAGGAAGTCCGCGGACTGCATGTCCCCCAGGCTGGGCGTACCGAGGAAAGCAAATGCAGCGCGATTGTCGTCACCGGCCACCACTTCAGCGAACTCGGCGTTTTGAATGCCAAATGGAGTTCCAGCGTCCTGGGATTTGGACCAGTTGAGCCCGCGATTATGAGAGACAGCGATCTTGGCATGGCCGTCAGAATTTACGTAACCAAAATAGATGGTGTTGTTCTTGCCAGCGGAAACCGAGGGATCGCTGGTGGAACTGGTACCGTCTGGCACGGTGCGTACCACCCAGGTCAATCCGTTATCAGTAGAAACGGCAACGCCGGGCCGGCTGGTGCCGGCTGCGTCCTGGCAACGTTCATTAGGAACGTAGGCTGTGCCGTCAGGCGATACGCGAACGTGACCGTGCAGTCCGCCGCAAGTTCCCGGAGCAACCGGAAGGTCCACGCCGTTTACGGTGGTAAACGTATAAATCGGAACGCCTGGTCCAAAAGTGACACCGCCATCGTCGCTGCGTGAGCAGAATGCTGTGACGATATCCTGCGAGCAGTAATAGATTGCGTGTGGATAGGTGTGCACCGCCGGCGCGGGAGACGCGAATGGGCCTCCACCGACGGTTTGGTGATCGACACCAGCGGGCTGTCCGGAACCTTGCGTGGGAAGCCAGTTATCGCCGTCATCGTCAGTGAATGAAAGTTCGCTGGTTACGCCATTCAGCTGCGAAGAGAAAGTGCGGTTCGTGCCGCCCATGCGGCCATCGTCAGTAAAGAGAATGGGATCAAGGCTGACGCGCGCAAAAGGCGAGCGCTTGTCTTCCCAGGTGGAACTGGCAGGCGTGACCGCGTCGTTGAACGTAACGCGCAGCGTGTGATTGCCCGCTCCGATGAAAGCTTTGCCGGTATTCCAGTCAACGCCAATGGAAGGCTCACCCGCGCCATGCTGACTGGCATTGCTCGAACCCAGAGAGGGCGGAATATTTTCCGGCGCCGCATAGTTCACAAAAGCTGGAGCACCCGGTGCGGGCGG
>DATCAX010000360.1:0-4342 GCA_036512375.1 Candidatus Angelobacter sp.
AACATCATTCTGGTAGGCGAAATCCGCGACTTTGAAACGGCCGAAATTGCTGTAAAGGCCGCGCTCACCGGCCACTTGGTGTTGTCCACACTGCACACCAATGACGCCCCTTCCACCATCAGCCGCTTGATGAACATGGGGATTGAGCCATTTCTCGTGGCCACTTCCGTGAACTTGATTTGCGCACAGAGACTCGTTCGGCGCATTTGCCAGAATTGCAAAGTGGAGTTGGAAGTTCCAGAACAGGCGCTCATCGATGCGGGCTATACGCTCGAAGAAGCGAAGACCACAAAAATTTATCACGGCAAAGGCTGCAATATTTGCAACAAGGGCGGCTACAAAGGACGCACCGGACTTTATGAAGTCATGGAAATCAATGACGAACTGCGAGAACTGATCCTTGTAGGAGCTTCGGCGTTGGAACTAAAAAAGAAGGCTGTTGAGCAGGGAATGATTACGTTGCGACGCAGTGGACTGACCAAAGTGGCGTTGGGCCAGACCACGATGGAAGAAGTGGTACGCGAGACTGTTTTGTAGGGATGAGAGTGAACCCATGGCTGGAGTGAACTTAAGCGAATTACTAAAAAAGATGATCGAGATGGGCGGCAGCGACTTGCACATCACGACCAACAGCGCGCCCCGTGTGCGTGTGCACGGGCATCTGCGTCCCTTGGACATGCCGCCATTAACCGCGGCGGACACCAAGTCGCTCGCCTATAGCGTGCTGACGGACGCGCAAAAGCATCGCTTTGAGGAAAATCTGGAGCTGGATTTTTCCTTCGGCTTGAAGAATCTGGCGCGCTTCCGCGGCAACGTTTTCAATCAACGCGGCGCGGTGGGCGCGGTGTTTCGCACCATTCCATGGGAGATCAAAGGCTTCGATGCGTTGGGCCTGCCCGCCGTGGTACGCGGCATGTGCGATAAGCCGCGCGGCCTCGTCCTGGTTACCGGTCCGACCGGCTCCGGCAAATCCACGACGCTGGCCGCCATGCTCGACAAGATCAATGCTGAACGCGAAGAGCACATGATCACCATCGAGGATCCCATCGAGTTTCTGCACAACCACAAAAAGTGCCTGGTGAACCAGCGAGAAGTACACGCGGATACACATTCCTTTGCAAACTCTCTGAGAGCGGCATTGCGCGAAGACCCGGACGTGGTGCTCATCGGCGAAATGCGCGACCTGGAAACCATTGAATCCGCGCTGCGCATCGCGGAAACCGGCCACTTGACCTTCGCCACTTTGCATACCAACTCCGCGGCTTCCACCATCAACCGCATCATCGACGTATTTCCCGCGCACCAACAACCGCAAATTCGGGCGCAGCTTTCCATGGTGCTGGAAGGCATTTTGTGCCAAGCGCTGTTACCGCGTTCCGACGGCCGCGGCCGAGCGATGATCATGGAAGTTCTCGTGCCCACCGCGGCGATCCGCAACCTGATCCGCGAAGACAAAATTCACCAGATTTATTCCGCCATGCAAACCGGCACGGGCCAAACGGGAATGCAGACATTTAACCAAGGTCTCTGTAATGCCTATTTGTCCAAAGCCATCACGCTGGATATTGCGCTTTCGCGTTCGTCGAATTCCGACGAACTCCAGGACATGATCAACCGTGGCGTGGTGTCCACACCAACTGCCGGCGGCGGCAGCATGAAAGCACAGGTTAAGCCGCCAGTGATGAGCAAGCGTTAAACGGAAGCTGCATTAAATGATTACGAACGATTTTCGCGGTATTCAGGCAATCAGGAGGGCATCACATGCCGGATTTTAAATATCAAGGAACGAATCGCTCCGGCTCCAGTGTGAGCGGAGTAATGACCGCTGGCAGCAAGGCCGAGTTGACAAATCTGTTGAAGCGCCAGCAGATCACCCCCACCAAAATGTCCGAGAAGGGCAAAGAATTCAACATGCCCACTTTTGGCGGCGGCGTGAATGCCAAAGAGTTGGCGATTTTCACCCGCCAATTTTCGGTCATGATTGACGCCGGCCTCCCGCTGGTGCAGTGCCTGGAAATCCTGGGCAGCCAGCAGGAGAACAAGTTCTTCCAAAAAGTGCTGGTCAACACGCGATCGATGGTGGAAGGCGGCGCAACGCTGTCGACCGCCATGCGCAGCTCGCCGAAAGTGTTTAACGGTTTGTACGTGAACATGGTGGAAGCTGGAGAAACGGGCGGTATTCTGGACATCATTCTGCAACGCCTGTCCACTTACATTGAAAAGAACGTCAAGCTGCAGCGCGCCGTAAAATCCGCCTTGGTCTATCCTGTCGGAGTTCTGACCGTAGCCGGCGGCGTCATCACCCTGTTGCTGTGGAAGGTTGTGCCAATTTTCGCGACATTGTTCGCCGGCCTGGGCGTCACTCTCCCTCTGCCCACAAAAATAGTCATCATGCTAAGCAATTTTATCGGCAGCTATTTTGGCCTATTAATTCTCGTGGCCATGATCGGCAGCATTGCCGGGCTCAAGGTCTGGTACGGAAATCCCACGGGTAAATTTGTTTTGGATACCATTATTTTGAAGCTTCCGGTAATCGGCATGTTGATGAAGAAGATTGCCGTAGCCCGTTTCACTCGCACACTTGGCACACTGATTTCCAGCGGTGTACCCATTCTCGAGGGTCTGGATATTACCGCCAAGACTTCCGGCAACGCCGTGGTGGAGCGCGCGCTGCAGAAGGTTCGCAAAGCGTTGGAAGAAGGCAAATCGCTGACCGAGCCCCTGAAGGAGTGCGACGTTTTCCCGGGCATGGTCACGCAGATGATCGCGGTCGGTGAACAAACCGGGGCCATGGACGCCATGCTGCAGAAAATCGCGGATTTCTATGAAGAAGAAGTGGACGCCGCGGTGAAAGACCTTTTGACTGCTCTCGAACCGGTAATGATCGTGTTCCTCGGCTTGGTTGTTGGTGGAGTGGTCATTTCCATGTATTTGCCACTCTTCTCGCTTATTGGAAAACTGGCCGATGCGCACTAAACGCATCGCGTCTGACGCGCATTGAAACCACCGGCCGGGCGGCAAGGAATTGCAGCCCGGCTTTTTTCTCTTTTATATTAAGCACTGGGGCCAGCTAGCAGTGCCGGGCGTAGCGTGGGCGAAAAATGCAGCAAAGTGCCAGCATGAAAGAATGGCTCGAGTGGCTAACGCGTGTTCGCTTATTAATGATCACGCTGATCCTGGCCGTGGGCGTGGTGTGGCCGAAATACGTTCCCGCTTCACCAGGTAGCCGTTTTTTCCTGCCGCTAATCATCTTCTGGATCACGCTGGGAATTCTCCATCTCATTTTGTTGCGTTGGCTTCCGCAAGCGCCGTGGCACGGCGGCCTGCAGGTAACCTGCGACGTAGTGATGATCTCCGCGCTGGTGTACGTCACCGGACTGCAGGACAGCTACTTCATCTCGCTTTATCTGCTCGTAATTATCGTGGCCAGCATTCTGTTTTCCCGCGCCATGGCATTTGTCACCACGGCTTTCTGCTTGGCGATATTGGGTGGCCTGGCGGCACTCGCATTTAGCGAGAAGATTACCCGCACGTATGTAGGAATCGCTACGGGCGAAAGCCTACGCACCTGGTTCCTCAGCACGCTGATTGGATTCCTGGCGGTGGCGTATCTGGCCAGCTTTCTGGCCCAGTCTTTACGCCGCAAGGGCGCGGAGCTGGATCAGAAGCGCGAAGAGCTGCGCGACTTGCAGGACTTCACTGAAGACATCGTGCATTCCATGCGCGGCGGTCTGGTCACCACGGACCTTGAAGGCCGCATTCTGCTCCTGAACCGCACCGGCGAAGACATTCTTGGTCACCGCTTCGCGGGACTTCGCGGGCAACTGTTGCAGGAGCTCAATCCTGACTTCTGGCTGCCCGGCGACCACGGCCTGGAAAATATTCCTCGCCGAAAAGAAATCGACTTTCGCACTCCCGATGGCCAACAGCGTTACATAGGTATTAGCGTTTCTCCTCTACGCTCGCGTGATAACAGCCGTAGCGGTTATGTGTTTAATTTCCAGGACCTGACCGAGCTGCGACGCCTGGAGCAAGAAGTCGCGACGAAAGAACGTATGGCCGCGCTGGGCCGACTCTCCGCTGCCATTGCTCACGAGATCCGTCAGCCGCTGACGGCCATGGCGGGAGCGGTGAAGGAATTGGCTCGACTGGTGCCGCTGGAAGAAGACGAACGACACCTGGTCAATATTGTCAGCAGGGAATCGGAGCGGCTGAATAACATCATCACCGATTTCTTGAAATATTCGCGCGAGAAAACGTACGAGTTTCAGGACGCCGATATACGCTGGCTGCTGGATGAAACTTTGACTCTCATTGAAAAGAAGCCCGAGATCGGTCCAAA
>DATCAX010000361.1:0-6234 GCA_036512375.1 Candidatus Angelobacter sp.
CACCTGCTGAAATTGATCGGACTGGGCCACTGGGAACCACACATCGAGCGGTTTGCCGGGATCGGTGATGCGAACGGTGAAAGAATAGTTGAGCTCGAAATGGCGCGACTTGCTCTGGGCAAACGCGCAAACACCACACAACAGCAGCAGCGAGACCGCAGAAATTCTGCGCGACATAGAACTAATCACGGAACGAAGCATGGAATTCTTCCTTTCGGCTTAGTAAGAGATGACAGTAGAGAACGTCCGACCGGAGGTTTGGTGGACGTGCCGTCAAGTAAAGCCGTGGAAGAAGAGGGACATTGCGAAGAGAATTGTACTCCGCAAAAAGGAGGATGGCAAAAGGGGCATCCGGCTTGAACGAAATACAGCGGAACAACAGTTTCAAAGCCACCACGAGAAAAATCCCAAAAAGATAAACCGCAGGAATCTGCACTTTAAGACATCAATCACGATTTGTAATCGTGGCCGAAGCCCTTGGCGCAAGTCCCTGCGGCTTTTCAACTACTCAGTTGCTTCAGTGGATCGTTACGGTAACGGTTGACGTGTGCAGGAGCGCGAACGTTCCCGCCGCCAGGTCTTCCATAACGATCTGGTGCGTGCCCGCCGCCAGAGTGTAAGTCTGGTCAATCGTCGATCCATTATTGATACCCAGCCTCACGCCAGTCGTGTTGTCCCAAACCTGCATTTGGGCGATCTGCGTTCCTGACTCGGTTGCGAAGCCAGTCACATGCACAGGCCCAGTGATGTTTGCGTTGTTCGCTGGCGCAGTGATATGCACGCCGTCAGCGAATACGGTTATGTTCACGGTAGATGTGTGGAGGAGCGCGAACGTCCCCGCAGCTAGATCTTCAACAACGATCTGGTGCGTGCCCGGCGCCAAAGCGTAAGTCTGGTCGATCGTCGAGCCGTTGTTGATCCCCAGCCGTACGCCGGTTGTGTTGTCCCAGACTTGCAGTTGGGCGATCTGAGTGCCGGTTTCAGTGGCTGAAGCCGTCACTCGAACGGAGGTGCTCTGGTTGGAGTTGTTTGCGGGAGCGGAAATGGTGACGCTTCCGCTCGCCCCGTTCACCGTGAGACCGGCAGTTGTAGTGTGAGTCACTCCTCCGTTGCTCCCACTAATCGTCAGAGTGTATGTTCCCCCTGGAGTTGAAGAAAGTGTGTTGACCGTAAGGGTCGACGTGCTGCCAGCAGCCACCGAAGCGGGGCTGAAACTTGCTGAAGCGCCAGAAGGTAATCCGCTGGTCACGCTGAGAGCCGCAGTCCCGCTGAAACCATTCAACGCCGAGGCGGAGACTGTATAACTGGCGCTAGACCCGGCATTTACCGTTTGAGAAGCTGGGGTCGCGGAGACGGCGAAATCCTGCACAACTAAGTTAACGGGAATGTTGTGGTTCAAGTTTCCGCTAATCCCGGTAAGAGTAATGGTATAATGTCCAGATGGGGTCGCAGCCGACGTGCAAGCCGTATACACGGAAGAACCAGTTCCGTTGATTGAGAGTGGATTGAAGCTCGCAGTGACGCCTGTTGGCAATGGGCTCTGGCTCAAACCCACGACACCGCCAAAGCCAAATAAGGCGGCTGTCGATATCGTATAACCGGCACAGCTGCCAGGTAGAACCGCCTGCGAACCAGGCGATGCCGAAATGGAAAAGTCCGGGGGCGGATTCACTATGAGAGTGACTGTCAGGTTACGGGTATCGATTGAGCTGCTCGCCGGGATATCTAGTGTATAAGTTCCTGCCGGTGTGTTTGAAGTCGTGACGGTGAGAACTGTCGAGCCGGGCGTTCCGGATAAGCTCGCTGGACTGAAAGTGGCAGTTGCTCCCTGCGGCAAACCTGTCACTGTGCCGAAACTGACGCCGCTACTAAAGCCATCTACCGAAGTAGTGGACATTGTGTAGCTAGTACTGGCCGTCTCATTCACCGTTCGCGTGTTCGGAGATGCCGAAATGTTAAAGGTCGGCGACTGAACGAATGCGAACATGAAGGTCCCATACACATTATCCTGGTATAGCTGCAGGCCAGTCGAGCCTTGATAGCCGGCAGAAGGTCCTACCAGTGTCATACTAGCTGATTGGCTTGTACCCGCGTTGGTAGTCAGTTTGCTCTTATCGATCCACATCAGGGTTTCTGAAGTGGTGACCGAAGGCTTGAAGAATCCACTGAGGAACGATCCATTCGCGCTTAAGGTGAAACCTACGGCATGGGTGGTCGAAGAACCCACACCCTGACTTGACGTAGCCGTATATGTAAGCGGGAAGGTTTCTGAACGGGGGTTGCCCCCGGCAAACGGTGGCTCGTAGCTGAATGTTTGTCCGCCCGCGAGCGTGAAACGTGCGGGATCGATGTTGGCGGAGCCGGTAGAGAATGGATCGAGTCCCAGGATAGCCTGGAAATCTGTGGTCGTCAGTCCCTGGTTGGGTCGGCCCAGGCACGTGCCAGACGGTCTGCTGTACCCGGAGGCATAGTCGAAGGATTCTTCAGCCATGTCATATAAATGGGGCCAACTATTTCCGGTTCGCTAACGCCATTTGGAGCATCATTTGGATCAAAAATATAGCCTGACCATTGCAAGGCATTGGGCAGCCCATTGGGCGCAACCTGCTGCACTATAATCGCGGGATTAAGCCACAGATAAACCCAGTCAAAGTCGTGGTTGATGCCGTCGAATGGTGCTGAGAATCCTGAAGGATCCACCCCAGGAATCGAGAGATTCAGAGATGCGCCCTTGTTAACGGTTACCGTATTAGCGGTGTCCTTCTCCTGGGTAACGGCACTTGAGCTACCGATTTTGATCCCGTTGTCGACGGTGCCGAAGCCGAGCGTCACCGAAATGCTTGATGCGTCGCTAAACGACGTATCTATTTCGGTGCTAGTCCCAGCTTGCGTACTGGAGCCATAAGTAACGGAGCTTTTTGATCCTGGTTGCGCATAACCAAGCGCTACAACAACATATCGTGGGTTGATGGTTGCCCCACCGTCCGCGCCACCCGTCATGGTTATCCCGCTTGGCGTCAGCGTGAATGAGGGCTGTGTAAAGGAGGGGGTGAATTGTCCAGTGTTTGGGTCAGTACAACCCGAGCCAACGCGGTTGAAGACCGTGGTTGCGGCAATGGAATAATTTGTTACCGAACCAACGCTCCGGGCTCGAAGCAGAAGACTGGGATTCGCGTTCGTAGCGGTTACCAGGGGAGAACTAGCATTGATGTCGCTCACCAGGGCCGCGATAACTGTTCCCGGGCTGGTTTGCCCGGCCTGCGTGGGACCATAAAAGACCGTGTGCGTGTCATTTCCGTTAATCGTAATTGTAACGGAGCCCTCATCGAAGATGAAACCATCATTACTACAGTTTTCAGCTGACTGATCAAACCCTGATACTTGAATTGATCCGGAGGCGGATGTTGCGGGCGGAATGACGGGGCCAGCCTGCTGGCCGGAGCTAGTAAGAGCATACAGTACAATAAGGCAAATATTCCAGACCTTGAGTGGCTTGATTGCTCCCTGAAAAATTCCAGAGATCGCGCTCGATAATCTTCGCGAACGGCGCTTCGAAATAAACTGTTTAAGGAAGTTGTCGAAACCGAAAATCCTAGATATTGAAGGAGGAGTTATCTGTTGGTCGTTCAAGGAGCCCCAGACTGCTGGAAGTCACCAGCTACTTAGATTAGAAGCTATACATTAGAGTTAACTATCGCCATCGTCAATAATGGAAACTACCTATTTACGTCGTACAATGATGTTCCATTTTGGGAATCTGCATTGCGTTTACCATGATAGTTAAGTTTTGTTTGGGCACACCAATTTCAAAATTGATAGGTGATTAGTAGATCGCGGTTTGTGTAGTGAGTGGAGCTTTAGGAAATACCGAGACTGGAGCGCTTCAAAGCTATTCCGCCTTCGCCACGAACGCGCCAGTCTCTATTTTCCCCACGCGCTTTACCTGAACAAAGATGCGATAGTCGCCGGGCTTAGGGAAGCCATAAGGAAAAGATACTTCAGCTGCAGGAGCGTTGTGGTCCATGTTTTCCATCCCCGCTTTGGCGCTGCGGCCTTCGGCCAGGTTGACCGCGGCCATGGAGACCGAGCCTGCCGGATGAACGTGCGCGAAGATATTGCCGTCTGTGCTCAGGAAAACTGCGTGCGCGGCCATACCCATATAAGGCTCAAGATCGGCGGCGGGCTTGCCATCTTTATCTTCAATGCGAAAGCGAAACCAGTAAGGCTGGTTGGCTTTCAAAGGACGGTCGTCGCGCTGCCACACCATGCGATAACCGCCGGAGAGCTGCGCCACTTTATCAGCTAGAGCCAGGTCGAAGGAACCGGCATCGTCGCCGCTGAGCGGCTCCCCCGTTACTGCCGGCAAATTCACGGTGGCAACCTGCGTTTCAGGAAAGCCGGTATGGTGGACGATGTCCGCGAAGAGTTTGTATTGACCTTCCGGCATGATAGGCAGGTTCTGGGCAAAATCGCCGGGCTGGGTCTGGTCAGGATGCAGATGCCAAAACGCCTTCATGTCCGGCATGCGCACAATAAAAAGATGCATGAGGTGGCCATGGTCAGGGATCAGGTCATCCAGGCGTATGCGGTCGGGCTGTTCGGTGCGAAAGCGCGTTGGCTCCGCCTCATTCGGGTTATCAAGTTGCAGGCGCAACAGACTGCCGGATAGCGAAGGCTGCATATTGGGGAGCCTGTAGTTGAGCCGGTCATTGGCGCGAGCTTCACTTCCCCACCATTTACTGCCCAGAGTGAATGCCACCCCCACGATTATCAGAGCGACCATGAGGCCGATACGTCCGCGGCGGGTCTGCGCGAACGCAGGAGTTTCACCAGCATTTAAGCCCGCGTCTCGCGTGGCCGCGACGATGATTCCGATCCACCCCGCCGCCAAGGCAATTCCTAAAAATGCCAGCAGGATTCCGAGTCCAGCACGCATCGGTTGCGAGCTGGTGGAAACAGCAGGCAAAGGCACTTCTAGTTGCGCAACGCCGTTCTGTCCTGTTACCTGGACCTGCACCTTCCACGATCCGCGCACCATGATCCAGAGGCTGCCGGTGAAGAGTTGGGGATCGTCCGCGGATCGTTTAGCCGGATCAGGCAGAGGCGCCATTTTTGCGCCGACGCCAATCATCCGCAGTGGCAGAATTTTTATTTCGCTAACGTCATTCGAAACGCTGCGAATCTGTACCTGCGCCACGCCCGGCACAACAGGCGGCGGCCGCAAGGTGACAAGCAAGTGATACGGCCCGGCATAGCCGTCATAGTAAATGTCAGGGCTGTTGACGTGGGCGGCGCCGGCCAGTGGCAATAAGAGAATAGAAAATGCGATGAGCCTTCGCAGTGACCGATGCATCCTTACCGCCTCACCTTTTTAAGCCAACCGCCCCAGTAAATGCCGGCCCACATGCTGGCCACGGAAAACACAAATCCCAGGCCCATGTTGCGCCAGAACTCCAGGGGACTTCGCTCCCAGTGCACAAAAATGTGATTGACCGTGGGCGAGGTGGGCAGTGCGAAGTAAGGAAAATCAGTGGTGGAAAAGAACCTGTTGCGCGCCATCGACGACATGAGAAACGTAGCGAAGGGCCATTCCACCGCGATCAGAATCGCCAGAAAAGCCACGCCACCGAAAATGGCCTGCTGCCATTTGGGAGCATCCTTGAAGATGGGTAAAAGTAGATCGAGAAAGAATGCGGGTACGATCAGCAGAAGCGGGAACGGCAGCGGCACCATATGCGTGATGTCCTGGTACACCGGCCCCAGTTTGGGCTGAGCGGGAAAGAGCGGCAGCACCCACATCAGAATCAGAACAAACGCCGAGTAAATGCCAGTCATGATGGTGCGGGCCCAGCGATGTCCGGCAACGCGGGCCAGCCCTTCCAGCAGAAGCAGCGTGCCGATTCCCATCACCATGTAAGAAATGCCGCTGTGCAGGAGCACGCGGTTGGTGTATTCCAGCTTGAGCGTCATGGTTTGAACCACAATGAAGCCGCCCAGGAACAATACAATCCGCTGCAACTTGACGCGCTGCTCGCCGTTAGCGCGATTGAGGTATGAGGCTGCCAGAATCGCGCCGCCCCACATGATTCCGGCAATGCCCAGCGCCAACAACATATGCGGCGGACTGATAATTTTTACGTCGAGCCCGTAAGCTTCATGCCACCAGTTATCGAAGGGCGCGGACGTCAGCATGGCGCCGCCGCCCCAGGCCGCGATGAAAGCTCCCAGCGGAGC
>DATCAX010000362.1:0-4255 GCA_036512375.1 Candidatus Angelobacter sp.
AAAAACAAGAGGTGGGCGTCAGTATCTCACAACTCTTTTACGTGGGCTTTGACATATCCTTTGAGCACATCTCGTAGGTCGCTGGCGAGTGTTCTCAATTCATCTTGGACGGTGCTGTGGATCGCGTTGCCTTCCAGTGCATCAGCCAGATATTCCATAAAGAGTGGATCGTGCGAGCGAATTACCGTTTGCGTATGTTCCGAACCAACTCTATACAAAATTGGCATTTGAAGTCTCCCCAGTCCAGTCGCTCTAAGCACGAGCAGTTTAAACTGGCGCGCAGCACATTATTCCACAACTTTCCCCTTGACTACGAGGCGAACAAATGGTAGAGTTGGGGATTCGCTCCAGGGCGAAAAAGTGGTGCGTTGAACGATCTTTGACAAAAGAAGCTGCTAGCTCCTAGCCGTCGGCTTATAGCCCAGAAAACCCAACAAAGGACAGCTATGACGACACCCCTGAAACCCACGCCAAACTTGGCTTTGAATCGCTGAAGTGCACGCCAATATGGGATAAGATAGACGGTACCTCTCTCAAACTCACGCCAATCTGGGATGACCTGGGATGGTGTGGGATGTATGGGGAGGGGGGCGGATCGCCGGATCGCCGGAATCGCCGACATCGCACGTCATCGCCGTGATCGGAGAAAGCCAACCCATCACGGTAGGCACGACTAGTCGCTGAAGTCCACGCCAATCTGGGATGGCTTGGGATGCAGCCGTGGAAGTGCTGTGGAATCCTAATTGACGGATAGGGGGAGGGACACCTTGCCAGAATTGCCAAAATCGCCGGAAATGCCAAAACTGGAAAGCCTTCAGCGCTTACCGCTTCATCTCCGCGCAGGCAGCCTCAAAGTCTGACCGGCTGCCTTCATGCAGCGTGAGCGGCACCACTTCGTGTACATCAGGACGCATATGGGTTTTTGGGGCCAGCGTGCCGCCGGGATCGAAGGCGCGGTTGATGGATCCTTGATCGTCGAGCACCAGGTCTGGATTGTTCCATTTGCCGCGGAACTCCAGTGAAGGATCGTAGTGCGATTTTGAGTAATTGTGCGCGTAAATCACGGCCGTCTTGCCCTGGAGATCGATGCCGGGATGGCTTTGAAAGCTTCCGCCGACATTGAGAGGGTAGTTATCACCGCGCTGTGTGCAGATGGCGCCCTTGCCGGTAATGTCTGTCAAAGAACGGCCACGGCCAAAATACGGCGAGATGCTCATATAGATCACGTAATCCCCGGCAGTGTTGGAATGCATGCGTCCCCAGCCGGTCCACTTGGGATTGATGTGGAAGTGGCCGCCCATCAAGAATGCCCATGGGGTAAAGACGGCATCGCTGCCGAGGAGCAATACGCCGAACAGCGCCACGAGCGCCAGCACCCGCACCAGGGCGCCGCGGAGGGACTTTGTGGGAGTGGGAGTTGTGGCGGGATCCATGTGGCTTACCGAAGTGTATAGCATGGCATCGCGAAACAGGAGATTATCCGAGAGTCGCACAGTAATAAGGTTGTGCCATGTCTTCAGGCAGAAGGCGCCGGATGTCTGAGACGCTTGCGCAGCCAGTTAGTGTTTTGCAATCGCGGCGCAGGCAGCGTCAAAGTCTGCCCGGCTGCCTTCATGCAGGGTCAAGGGCACCACCTCTTGCATATAAGGACGCTTATGGGAATTCGTGACCAGCGCGCCACCGGGATCAAAAGCGCGGTTGATTGATCCCTGATCGTCGAGCACCAGGTCAGGGTTGTTCCACTTGCCTCGGAGCTCAAGCGACGGAGCATGGCTGCCGGAGAAGTACGAGTAATTGTACGCGTAAAGAACCGCCGTCTTGCCCTGGAGATTGATGCCGGGATTCCTTTCAAAGTCGCCGCCCACGCGGAGCTTGTATCTTTCCCCGCGCGGAGTGCACAGCACGGCGTTGCCCCTTACGTGCGGACCGCCACCGCCGCGCCCGCCGCGCCCGCCGGTGCTGGGCGAGATGGTCACGTACAGGACGTAGTCGCCGGCGATCTTGGAATGAAGCTTGCCCCAGCCGGTCCACTGCGGATAGATGTGGAAGCGGCCGCCCATGAAGAATCCCCACGGCGCGACGATGGCGGTAACTACGAACACGACGATGAAAGCAAAGAAAGATAAGTAGACGATCGACAGCAGACAGCCGGAACCGGACTTGCGCGGTCTTGGCACGGGCGCGGGAATTGGCGGGTGCTCCATAGAAGCTCTTTTGAAAGCGGCAGTAAGTGTATCGCAAGGGAGACGTACAGGAATCTTTCGCTGGCGACTTCACCTAAATGGAGTTGACAGTAACGATTCAAGTCGTATTAAATCATTGTTCCAAAAAAGGATTGCCTTGTGCCATTTCGCGTGACCACAACAAGACGCCAGCTTCTTGCTCGCAGCCTGACCATTACCGCAGGCGCTGCGGTCGGCGGTCTGCCCGTGAAGCTCTTCGCCACTAAACTGGCCACGCTCGACGTCGCTTACGCCGGATCGATGGGATCGCTGATGGAAGGCCCGCTGAAGACTGCAGTAGCGCAGACTCTTAAACTCGATATGCACGGCCTCGGCCAGGGATCAAGCGCGCTGGCCCAGTTAATTATTGGCGGCAACATTCATCCGGACGTCTTTATCCCAATCACACCCGGCCCCATGTTGGCCGTGCTGCGCGCCGGTAAAGCTGACTCAGCCCAGCCCATTGCTCATACTGAGATGGTGATCGCCTACAGTCCAAAAAGTAAATTTGCCGCGAAGCTTCAGGCTGCCGTCGAGGGCAAAGCCCGCTGGTGGGAAGTTTTACAGGAGCCAGGATTGCGTTTCGGACGAACCGATCCCCTTACCGATCCCCAGGGACGCAACATTATATTCACCGTGATGCTGGCCGCCAAAATCTACAAGCAGGCCGGACTGGTGGAAAGAATTCTTGGCCCGGCAATCAATGAACAGCAGATATTCACCGAACCCACCCTCCAGGCGCGGTTGCAAAGCGGCGAACTGGACGCAGCGTCGGCTTACAAGATCCAGCCTGGCCCTTTCAACCTGCCATACATTGCTTTGCCAAAAGAGATCAACCTGAGCGGACAAAACGTTGCCACAGATCATCCCGATATCATCTTGAGCGTCGGCAGCAAGACCTGGCAGCCTGAGCCTCTCATCTATTATGCTGCCGTCCTGAAGGACGCGTTCAACTCCAAAGGTGCAGCCGCTTTAGTGGAATGGCTCAAGGGCGCGGAAGCGCAGGCCATCTTCCGCCGCTTCAGCTATGATCCGCCGGGAGCAGCGTCTGCGTTGCGCCCATGAGCATTCCACGCCATTGGGCCGCGCGCACCGGCACTGCTCTGTTTGCGATGGCGCTGTTGTATCCGTTCACCGCGCTGCTGGCTCACATCGGGCCGTGGCAGTGGGGTGACGATGTTCGCGGCCCCGCGCTCGCGTCCGTCCGCGTGTCGCTTGTGCTCACCGGTTTTGCGATGGTGATTATCGTCGCCGTTGGCACGCCGGTTGCGGCGTACATTGCCCGCTGCTCCACGCGCGAACGTCTGTGGTGGCAGGCAATTCTGCTGGTACCCATTTTGCTTCCGCCGCTGGCGCTCGGCATCCTGCTCACTCTGGCCTTCGGCGCTGATGGAACTGTGGGCGCGGCGCTGGAACATCTGGGTCTGCGCATGACGAACAGCGCTGCCGCGTTCATCCTGACGCAGGTTTACGTTGGCATGGGCTATTACGTGCTGGGTGCGGTGGCTGCGTTTGACGCGGTGCCTGCCATCCTGCAAAAACAGGCGGCACTCCTTGGCCTTACACCGATAAAAGTTTTCCTCCGCGTCACTCTGCCGCTCTCGCGTTTGGGCTTGGCCCTTGCGCTCAGCATCGCGTGGGTGCGCGCCATTGGCGAATTTGGCGCGGTCGTGGTTACGGCTTACTATCCGTCCGGCATGCCGGTGCAACTTTGGGTGAACCTGCAAAGCTTTGGACTGCCCGCGGTGATGCCGCTGCTCGTGGTATTTCTGGCTGTGGCGTTGCCGCTGCCGTGGCTGGTGCATGTGCTGGCGCAGAGAAAGCGCCATGCTTAAGGCCCGCATCATCAAGAAGCGCCGCGACCTTCAGGTGGATGTGTCGCTTGAACTGGAAGCTGGCAGCGCCGTTGGATTGTTCGGTGCTTCCGGTGCGGGCAAGAGCACTGTGCTGGCGTGCATCGCAGGCATCGAAGAACCGGATGACGGCTTTGTGCAGCTGAACGGACTACAATTATTTCCGCCATCGCTACCGCT
>DATCAX010000363.1:0-3974 GCA_036512375.1 Candidatus Angelobacter sp.
GGAATAAATTGGCGGCAGCCTGGCATTGTGATGGCTCAATGTGTGCTGATGCGCCACGGTCTCTTCAGCCTGGCCTCGAATACCCAGAGGGATTTGCTTTGCCATGCAGAGAATTTATCAAAAGTCGCGGTAGGCGGAAAAAAGAAAAGGCCAGACGGCGGGTGCCTGGCCAGAGAAAACAGGATTAAATTCGCGCTTTCTCCTCAGCGGAGTCTAGCGGCGATCGTGATCATGGTCCCTATCTCGGTGGCAACGTGCCCGAGCGTTTTCCAGGTCACGCCGCTTGCTCTCTGCCTGGCGGCTGTGTTCACCGTGCTTGCGTTCCGCATCGTGCAGCTTGCGCTCGGCCGTGCGGATTCGGTCTTCGCACTTTCTGTCATCGTCGCGGTCTATTGCCCGCGCGGGAACCGCCCCGCCCAGAAACGACAAAACAACAAAGGCCGCAATGAGTGTCTTGGCTTTCTTAAACATGCTTCCTCCTCAGGGTTGCATATACATGCTAATTGTTGGATGCACTTCCCAAGGGCGTAATCGCAGATGGAAGGACGTAAGTCGATCCGGCAGCGAGGCAATCTATATCGCGGTATAATTAAGAATTCACCTCATGTCATCCAAGAGATCAGTAATTTCCGCAACAAACCAGCTCACAGCCAACAAGGCAAATATACGGTCCACCACGGTCGTGTGTGTGCGCCGTGGCAGCAGTGTAGTGATGGCCGCCGACGGCCAAGTCACGCTGGGCGAAGGCGTTATCAAACATACCGCGCGCAAGATCCGACGGCTCTATAGTGACAAGATTCTTGCCGGCTTTGCCGGATCCACGGCAGACGCGTTTTCCCTGTTTTCCCGATTCGAAGCCAAACTGGAGCAATATCACGGCAATCTGGGCCGCGCAGCGGTCGAACTGGCCAAGGAATGGCGTACGGACAAGATGCTCCGCCACCTCGAAGCACTGTTGCTCGTGGCCGACAACACCCTGACCTTCCTGATCAGCGGCGCCGGAGACGTGATTGAGCCTGATGGCGGCGTGGCGGCAATCGGCAGCGGCGGCCCGTACGCCTTGGCCGCGGCCCGGGCCCTGATGGAGAACACTGAGCTTCCGGCACGCAAGATCGCCGAGGAGGCCATGAAGATCGCAGGGAAAATCTGTATCTATACCAATGAGAATTTCACCGTCGAGGAACTCTCGTCAGTCCCGGAAAAGGCTGCTACATCAGCCCCCGCACATTGAAGCCAATGTCAGGCTATTCAGGAACGCCGCTCATCCAGAAAATCGGGATCAAGCCCGGTCACCGGATCGTCCTGCGCAACCACCCTCCCAGCTTCGTCAAGGACCTGGGCACTCTTCCTCAAGGCGCAGAGAGCGCAGAGAGGCTTTCGGGCAAGGCCAATGTTATTGTTTATTTCACTGACCAGTTGGTTGAACTGCAGAAGGATTTTACGCGACTCTCCGCGGCATTGGTTCCCGATGGCATGCTGTGGATCAGCTGGCCCAAGAAAGCCAGCGGTCGCCCAACCGACCTGACGGAAAACATCGTGCGCAAAGTTGGTTTGGAGTGCGGGCTGGTGGATGTAAAAGTTTGCGCTATAGACGAAACATGGTCGGGATTGAAATTCGTGATTCGCGTGAAAGATCGTAAATAAGCAATTAGCAACTGGCAATTAGCGATTAGCCAAAACGGCCTGAGCGAAGCGAGAAGAATAGATGCAGCGAGGCCAATACATGCCGAGCGGCTTGATGTAAGGCAGATCAGTTTGTCTGGCTAGAAGACTGCCAAAGCGGTTCGGAGCGGAGCGACAGGATAATTAGGCAGCGAGGCCAGTGCACGCCGAGCTGCCGGCCACAGGCGCGGCATTATTTCGACCGGAACGAAAATGTGTAGCGGTTTGGAGCGAAGCGACAGGAGTAAAAGATGGCAATTTACTTACCCAGTGTGGCGGAAGGAAGCGACGTCCTGTTGGATGACCTGACGCCGAAAGAGATCGTTGTGGAGTTGGATAAATACGTAGTTGGCCAGCATGACGCCAAGCGCGCCGTGGCCATTGCGCTGCGCAACCGCATGCGCCGGCAGAAGCTTCCGCCAGACATCGCGGAAGAGATCATGCCGAAAAATATCATCATGATCGGGCCCACCGGCGTGGGTAAGACTGAGATCGCGCGCCGCCTGGCTCGGCTGGCCAATTCTCCATTTCTCAAAGTGGAAGCTTCCAAGTTCACTGAGGTCGGCTACGTGGGGCGTGACGTTGAGTCGATGATCCGCGACCTGGTGGAAATCGCCATTGACATGGTTCGCGAGGAGAAGCTGGAAGAAGTCACGGAAAAAGCCGAGCAGCAGGCAGAAGAGCGCTTGCTCGACTTGCTGTTGCCTGCAACTCCGGCCGCCACAAATTCCACAGCGGGGTTTGCGCTGGTTACCGAGGAAGGCGACTCCGCTTCCCGCACGCGGGAAAAACTGCGCATCCAGCTGCGTGAAGGCAAGCTCGACGAGCGCATAGTGGAACTGGAAGTGCGCGAACGCTCCACGCCGGCTTTCGAAATCATCTCCAACCAAGGCGTGGAGGAGATGGACATCAACATCAAGGACATGCTGCCCAATATTTTTGGGCAGCGCACCAAGAAACGCAAAATGAAAGTGAGCGAGGCGTTTGAATACCTGGTGCAGGAAGAAGAATCGCGGCTGATCGATATGGACCAGGTCACCCGAATCGCCGTTGAAAGAGTGGAGCAATCCGGCATTATCTTCCTTGATGAAATCGACAAGATTGCCGGGCGCGAAAGCGGCCACGGGCCTGACGTGTCGCGCGAAGGCGTGCAGCGCGACATTCTGCCCATCGTTGAAGGCACTACCGTCAATACCCGCTACGGCATGGTGAGCACGGACCATATTCTTTTCATCGCCGCCGGCGCATTCCACGTCTCCAAACCCAGTGATTTGATTCCTGAGTTGCAAGGGCGCTTCCCCATCCGCGTGGAGTTAAAGTCGCTAACCATGATCGATTTCATTGCGATTCTTACGGAACCGAAGTCGTCGCTGGTGATGCAATACACGGCGCTGCTGGAAACAGAAGGGCTAAAGCTAAAATTTACCCGCGAGGCGCTGGACGAAGTCGCCCGCTTCGCTTTCGAGGTAAATGAGGCCACGGAAAACATCGGCGCGCGCCGCCTGCACACGATCATGGAGCGCGTGCTGGACGAAATCAGCTTCAACGCGCCGGACATGGAAGAGAAGGCCGTCAACGTTGACGGTGAATACGTAAGAAAGATGCTGGCCGATATTGTGAAGGACCAGGATTTGTCGCGGTATATCTTGTAGCTTCTTTTTCTGAAATCCCGAAGCGAGGGAGCCCTATGACCCACGAGAAGCGAAGTGCGTGACTGAAGCACGAATGAGACAAAGATTTTTGTCTTCGCACGCATATCCGCGGCTGAAAATACAATCTCTGCGGTAAGATTTCTAACTTGAAACTCTGGTGACAATAGTGATCCCTCGCTACGCTCGGGATTTCAGACAAAACGCCATCATCTTCACGTTGGCCCTCTCCACACTGCTCGGTTGCGGCGTGCCTGGCGCTCCGCTGCCTCCATCCGCGGACATCCCCCGGTTTGTGGGCGATCTAAAGGCAGTTCGCAAGGGGAACATTGTCACCCTCACATGGACAGAGCCTACAGAAACCAGTGACGGCGAACTGATTCGCAAGCCGGGCAAGATGCTGGTACAACGCGCGCTGAATTCAGGGCAAAATTCTGATCTGCATTTCCAGACAATTTCTGAACTGCCTTTGCCGCCTACGTTGAAAGAAGGCCGCGGCGAGCAGGTCACGGCCAAAGACACGTTGAGTGATGCTTTACGCTCCGGCAGCGCTGATTTCGCCGTGTACACAGTGCTGGCGCAAGGACACAATGGGAAATCCTTCGGTCTGCCCAACCGCGTGTCCGTCCCGCTCGTGCCCGACCTCGCTCCGCCTCAGCGAGT